>JAZUCB010000074.1:0-2863 GCA_045638985.1 Clostridia bacterium | reverse complement strand
CCGAGATTAGATTCTATTTGCCTGATGAGTGGACTGGTGCTACTTGGGTTGCAGTTGCAAAACTACCTAATGGAAAAATCGGCAGCAAAGTTCTAAATAGCAGGACTGATAGTGTAGGTCAATATGTTTACTTACAATTATCTACTTGGTTTACACAGGCAAAAGGAGATGTGTATATCAACTTGCAAGGTTATGTTGGTGGTATTCAAATTGAAGAAGATAGCGAAAGTGGTCTTTATATAATTCATGGGACACCAACTATTCAAGCAACTGGTAGTATCAAAATCTATATTGCTTATGCCACACAAGTTGTTGGTGGAGATGAAGTTGACACTATTACATTACAACAATTATTAGCACTCATTAGTCAAATTGGATTAAGAAGTGTTGCTTATGTTGATGATATTAGCGAAACTGATTTAAGCGATTACACAACTAACGCAATAATTTACGATAAGCAAACAAAACAATTCTATATAAAAACAGACACTAGTCCATTTTATCAACTCTATAATATGGTGTCTATTTTACACGATATTAGCAAAATTGAATTTGATGATGCTTATATTGAAGAAAATGAAAATGGATTAGAATTAAACTCTCCTAATGGAAAGAAAGTCATTATATATGGCGATGTAGGAGTTGTAATTGACACTGATGGTGGAAACATTGATGTAGATGGAGATAGTTTTAGATTTAACGAAAAAGACATAGCAACAGAAGATTTCGTTGAAAATTATGCTTATTCAAAAGAAGATGTTTATACTAAAAATGAAACATACACAAAAAACGAAGTGTATAACAAAAACGAAGTTTATAACAAAAGCGAAATTGACACTAAACTTACTTCAATGCTTGTTTATAAAGGCACAAAGACAGTTAGTGAATTAAATGTTCTTGTGAGTTCTTTGAGTGTTAACGAAACAGGTTATTTCTACAATGTAAGTGATGGTGGAGTATTGACTTGGATTTCAAGTGGAACAACACAAACTATGGAAGTTCTAGCAGGCGATAATGTTTGTTGGACTGGTAGTGGTTGGGACAAACTTACAATGGATTTATCGGCTTATGATGATAAGTTTATCGCTGCTGGTTTCTTTGAAGTCCAACCTTATAACGAAGAAGAAGGAACTATTACACTTGTTTATTCAAGTGATTTATATAATATGTCTTATAGTGATACCACTGGTATATTGACAATAGAAGCAAATTAAGGAGATAGTTATGGCAACTAAAACATTTAAAATTGGCTTATCAAGTCAAGATAAGCAAGATATGGCACAAGATATTCTTGAACAAGTAGAAGCATTACTTTTTGAAGAATATGATAGCACTAAAACTTATAACACAAATGATTATGTTGTTTATGATGGTGCTTTATATCGTTGTTTAGATGATAACACAACTGGAACATGGGACAACACAAAATGGACTACAGCAACTTTGCAAGATTTAGTTGATGATGTCAATGATGCAATAGCAAGTGTTGATGGCAAAGCAAACATTATTGATTTAGAAAATGGAACTCTTGTGGTCGCTAAATCATTAACCACAAAACAAATTGAAAACATTAATGATGAAGTTGGTAGCACTCAAACCGATCCATTTAATTTCCAAGCAACAGGAACGAACAACAATACTACTTCAACACCAACTGCCCCTATTGCAAAACATTTAGAATTAAGGGGTAATAGTGTTGTGTGGAACCAGTTGATTAGAAATGGCAATTTTGCAGAAAACGCTGGATTTTCAGCAAATAGTGGTGCTGGTAATTTTTCCACGATGTCTATTGCAAACAATATTTTGACACAAACATTCAATTCTACACCAGAATTAACATATCAAAGTGGTTTTGCAACTGATTATAGTTATAGACCAAATATTATTAAAGATCATTATTATTTGGTTAAGTTTAAGTTTAAAGCAAGTAAGAATTGTGAAGTTCAAGCATATACTGCAGGAACAGGTTATTTTGAAAGCAAAAATGTAATTGCAAACACTTGGACTTATTATAGTGCGATTAAACAAGCGACAAGCACAGAATTAGCGACTAATTTTTTATCTAATATTACTGATGCTAGAATATTAGGAAATGGCGACACTCTTCAATGGGCTGAATTACAACTTTTTGACTTAACATTATTAGGCAAAGAAAATGATAATGCATTAGCATTTAATCGTGATTATCCATTACCATATTATTCATACAATGTTGGAGAATTAAAGTGTTCTAATAGTGGAAAATTAATTACCATTGGTTGTAATGCGTTTGACCAAAAAACTGAAAATGGAACTTTAAATTGGTCAACTGGTGCTGAAGCAAGTAGTGATAGTTTCTGGAGAGCAGAAAACTATATCGAAGTAATCCCTGGAGAAACTTATTACGTTAATCCAGGCGAGTGTGGAATCGTTTTATATGAATACGATTACAATAAAAACATGATACAAAGGTTGGAGAATTTCTCTGCTAATACTCCAAGAAGTTTTACTGCAACAAGCAACACTCATTTTATTAGATTTAGAAGTCTTGATGAAACTACCGAATATACTAACGATGTAATGATTAGATTATATTGGAACGAAGCACATGGTTTTGTTGATTATGTTAAACACGAATACAATTTACCACAAATGGCAAAACCTTATAGTGTTGGAGAAATTGCTAATATTTTAAAAAGCGATGGAACTGAAATTGATTATGTTGAAAAGGAAACACTAACAAGTGATAAAGCAATAGGTAGCACAATTACTATTAGTGGAATTAAGAGCGATACAACAAATGTTGTTTCTAAATATGGTTTATTAAGTGAATGGGGAACTATTAGTGGAACAACAATTACACTTACAAAAGCATTATCTAATG
>JAZUCB010000073.1:0-2697 GCA_045638985.1 Clostridia bacterium | reverse complement strand
GATGATATTATATATTAAATAGTGTGTAGTGAGGATATGAAAATGTTAATTTATGAAATTATAGATAAAAAAAGAAGGAATGAAAAATTATCTAGAGAGGAAATTGAATGGACTGTTAATAGCTTTGTTAAAGGTGAAATTCTAAACGAGCAAATGAGTAGCTTATTGATGGCAATTTGTTTAAATGGCATGGATTTTGATGAGGCTTATTATTTAACAAAAGCAATGCAAGCAACTGGTAAAACTTACTCTTTTGATTTTGATATTGTTGATAAACATAGCACTGGTGGAGTTAGCGATAGCACAACCCTAATATTAACTCCTATTTTAGCATTGGCTGGGTTAAAAGTGGCAAAAATGAGTGGTAGATCATTAGGTACTACCGGTGGAACGATTGATAAACTTTCAGTGTTTGAGAATTATAATTTTGATATAACAGAAGCTCAATTTAAAAAGAATATTAAAAATATTGGCGCTAGTATAATTTCGCAAAAGGATGATATTGCGTTAGGTGATAAAAAAATATATGCGTTAAGAGATAAAACTGCAACAGTTAAAAGCATACCATTAATAGCTAGTTCTATTATGAGTAAAAAATTAGCGTGTGGATCAAAGATTTTATTGCTAGATGTTAAATATGGCAAAGGAGCTTTGATGGAAAAATTGTCTGATGCTATTGAATTGGCTAAAACAATGGTTAAAATTGGAAATATGAATGGAACAAAAACTTGGGCTGTTTTAACCAATATGAACACTCCTCTTGCTGATGGAATTGGTAGCGCAATGGAAGTTTATTCAGTTGTTGATGCAATGAATGGTAAAAATTCTTATTTAAGGGAAATTAGCGTTGAACTAGCAACTTATATATATCAAATGGCAAAAGAATGTTCTTATAAAGAAGCGAAAAATTATATTTTAAATGTTTCAAATGATTCTGATTTATTAAAATCAAAGTTGGTTGAGATGATTAAATCTCATGGTGGGAATTTTGAACCAGTTTTAACGCCAGAAGTTTTATTGAATACAAAACATTGCTATGAGGTTAAAGCAGAAAAGAGTGGCTTTGTTACAGCAATTGACGCATTGGAAATTGCAAAATACGTTATGGTTTTGGAAAATTTGGTTAGTGAAGACAGAAAATTATATCAAGGTGTTATGATGAATGTGCAAATCAACTCCGAAATAAAAACTGGTGAATGTGTTGCTAAAGTATATTCAGACACTAAATTGGATGAAAAAGATTTACAAAAATTAAACAATGCATTAACAATTAGTTCAAAAAAATGTAAACAACAAGCATTAATTTATAAGGTAATAAAAGAATAGAATGAAATATATAAGTAAAAATTTAAATGAAACAAGTGAAATAGCAAAAGCTGTTTCTAAAAAAGTAAAAGCAGGAGATATAATTTTATTAACAGGTGATTTAGGAGCTGGTAAAACTGCTTTTACTAGGTTATTGTGTGAAAAAATAGGGGTTGAAGATGTTGTTTCAAGCCCTAGTTTTACTATTGTTAAAGAATATAATGCTGTTAACTTTAAGATATATCACATTGATTTATATAGGTTATCTTCAGATGATGAGTTGATCGAAATAGGATTTGAAGAAATTGTAAACGATAGTCAGTCGTTAAAAATAATTGAATGGCCGGAGTTGGGTGAAGATTATTATTCTGGATTTAATATAATTAAAATTAATGTTGGGATCATGGATGATGATTCAAGAGTGTTTGAGGTTGAATATGAAAATTTTGGGGATTGATACAACTGGTAAAGAAGCAGTAATTTATATAAAGAATAAAAGTATCGTTGATTTTGTAAAATTAAATAAGCAAATGAAAGTTAGCGAAAATCTATTATTTTATATAGATGAATTATTAACAAATAATAACCTAGAATTAAAAGACATAGATGTTTTAGCTTGTTGTGTTGGTCCGGGGTCGTTTACGGGAATTAGGATTGGTATTGCAACTTGTAAGGCTTTTATGATGGCAAATAGTGCGTTAAAGTGTGTTACATATAACTCTTTTGAACCATATTTGGATTTAGTTAATAACGGATGCATTTATTCAAGTTGCACCAAGACTTCTTTTTATAAATGTGAAATTGTTGATGGGGCCATTAAAACGATTGGTGTTGTTGAAAAAGCAAATGTTAAATTTAATGATGACGAATATTTAATTGGTGATGATGAAAATGTCACCTATGAAAACAAGCTTGATTTTGACGTTTTAAAACATATAAAAATTGTTGAAGAAAACGCAAAAATGAAAAAGTTTGTTACTGAGAACGAAATAACTCCTAATTATGTTTGTGATTCTCAAGCTGAGAGGAATTTGAAAAATGCTAAGTAATGATAGTTTGAAATTTATTGTTTCAAATGAAAATAATGTTGATGATATTTATAAGTTAGAAGTTGAATGTTTGCAAAGTTATGAGGTTTATTCAAAGGAAATAATTAAAAGCAATTTAGAACAACATTTTAATCTTTTGGCTAAGATTAACGGAGAAATAGTTGGTTATATTGTGTTTTCTTATATTGAGGATCAATCGGAATTATTGAAAATATGTGTTTTACCACGTTGTCAAAGGTTAGGTATTGGTTCAAAATTGTTAAAATACTCAATTTATTTATTGGCTGAAAAAAATGTTAGAGAGATATTTTTGGAGGTTTGTGAAGAAAATAGTAAGGCAATT
>JAZUCB010000072.1:0-3606 GCA_045638985.1 Clostridia bacterium | reverse complement strand
AAAACTTTGTAAGAAATCATATTCATACAAATAAAATTTCTCACAAAGTTATTTCATTATCTATTCTTCAAATAAATCTGGTCGATATTTTTTAGTTTCCAAAACTTTTTGTTCCTCACGCCATTTTTTAATTTCAGCATGATTGCCAGAAATTAAAATATCTGGAACTTTTAAACCCATAAATTCATACGGACGAGTATATTGAGGATACTCCAAAAGATTTGAAGAAAAACTTTCATCTTCGGTGCTATTAGAATTTCCTAAAACATTAGGAATATATCTAGCAACGCTATCAACAACAACCATTGCAGGAATTTCACCACCTGTTAAAACATAATCACCAATACTTACCAACTCATCAACACACAAAGATATAATTCTTTCATCAATTCCTTCATAATGCCCACAAACTAAAATTAAATGCTCGTAAGAACTTAGTTCTTTAACTTTAGCTTGCTTTAAAACACTCCCTTTAGGTGATAAATATATCACGTGAGACTTATCGTTTTTAACACTCATAATAGCATCATACAATGGTTGACAAGCCATAACCATTCCATCACCACCACCAAAAGTGTAGTCATCAACTTTTTTATGTTTATTGGTTGAAAACTCTCGAATATCAATAGTATTAAATTCAAACAATTTTTTTTCTAACGCTTTACCTATAATGCTTGTTTTTAGTGAATCAAACATTTCGGGAAATAAAGTTAAAACATCAATTCTCATACTAAAATTTCTTCTAACCTTTTGCTATCAACAATAATATTTTTTAGTTCAACATCAACACTTTTAAAGATATCAGAAACAAATGGAAACATGTGTTCTTTGCTATTGTTATCATTAAAACATATAACGTCAGTAGAACCACTATTTGTTAAAATATTTGAAACTGTTCCTAAAAAAACACCATCTTCCTTAACTAACTTACAACCAATTAAATCAGCTATATAATATTCACCATCTTCAAGTGGTTGATTTTCATCAAACTCATAATAAATTTTAACATTTCTTAATTCTTCAGCCTCTTCACAAGAGTTAATTCCTTCCAGTTTAAATATATAGAATTTGTCTCTTGAAACAATTTTATTAACCTTATACCCTGTGTTGTTGACAAATACATATTGAATATTGTCAATGCCCGGAATATGTGTGCTATTTAATCTAACTCTAAAATCACCCTTCAAACCTTGAGGCTTTGTTATTATTCCTAACTCTAATTTTTGCATAAACAAAATAAAGAGATGAAATTATTCCACCTCTTTTTCTCCTATTTTTAAAACATATTTTTTACTTGGGGAACTTAATGATTTAATAATATTTCTAATTGCAGCAACAACATAACCATTTTTACCAATAACTTTTCCCATATCTTCTTTAGCTATTTTAACATCAACATAAACTAGCTTTTCAGATTTTTCAGTAACATTAACTTCAATAGCATCTTGATTAACTGCAAGTTCATTAATTAAATAATTTATTAATTCAACCATTTACGCACCGCCAATTATTTCTTTTTCTTTTTATCGGTTTTAGGAGCACGTTTTGCCATTGGTTCTAAAATTCCTTTAGAAACTAATAATGTTCTAGCTGTTTCTGTTGGTTGAGCACCGTTAGCTAACCATTGTTTTGTTAATTCTTCATCTAAAACAATTTGAGCTGGTTCAGTTAAAGGATTGAAAGTTCCTAATTTTGCAATATATTCTCCATCTCTTGATTTTCTAGAATCAGCAACAACTATTCTATAAAAAGGTGATTTTTTATCTCCCATTCTTGTTAATCTAATTTTAACCATTATTTTTCTCCTTTATTATTTTTTATATTAAATTTTTTAAAATTTACAAAACTCAAAAAGTATTATAAACTTATTTTAAAACATTCTTCTACCAAGGAAACTTCCTAGGCCTTTTCCACTCTTCATTTGCTTCATCAATTCTTTTGATTGGGTAAATTGCTTTAATAAAATATTAACATCTTGAATTGATGTTCCGCTTCCGGCTGCAATTCTTTTTTTATGACTACCTTTAATAATATCTGGATTGTTTCTTTCTTTTTTAGTCATACTTAAAATTATTGCTTTATTTTTTGCAAGCTGATCTGCTGAAATTGCATTATCTCCAAGCTTCAATTTGTTAGCACCTGGAATCATAGCAAGTAACTGACCAATATCTCCCATTTTGCTAACTTGATCAAATTGAACTAAATAATCTTCTAGAGTAAAAGAATTTTCTCTAAATTTCTTTTCAATTTTCTTTTGCTCTTCTTCATCAAATGTTGCTTGAGCTTTTTCAATTAATGTTAAAACATCACCCATATTTAAAATTCTGCTAGCCATTCTATCTGGATGGAACGCTTCAATATCATCCATCTTTTCACCTATACCGCAGAATTTAATTGGCTTACCCGTTACAGCTTTTATACTTAAAGCAGCACCACCACGAGTGTCCCCATCAAGCTTAGTTAAAATAACACCAGTTAAATCAAGTTGCTCATTAAAACTTGTTGCAACATTAACAGCGTCTTGACCAGTCATACTATCAACAACTAACAAAATCTCTGTTGGTTTAGTTATCTTCTTAATATCCTGCAATTCACCCATCAATTCTTCATTGATGTGTAATCTACCGGCAGTGTCTATAATAACCGTGTCATAACCCTTTTTGCTTGCGTATTTAATAGCATTATCAGCAGTTTTTTGAGGTTTGTTTGTTCCTTCATCATAAACTTCAACATCAACCGATTTTCCAACAACTTTCAATTGATTAATAGCTGCTGGTCTATAAATATCACAAGCAACAAGCATTGGTTTTTTGCCTTGAGATTTTAGCATTTTAGCAAGTTTACCACACATTGTTGTTTTTCCTGCACCTTGCAAACCACACATTAAAATCACAGTTGGCAACTTGCTAGAAACTTCCAATTTAGTATTTTTATTGCCCATTAAATTTGTTAATTCTTCATGAACAATTTTAATAACCTGCTGACCTGGAGTTAAACTTTTAAGAACATTTTCACCAATTGATTTTTCTGTTATATCGTTAATAAACTTTTTAACAACCATGAAGTTAACATCGGCTTCTAGTAAAGCCATCTTAACTTCCCTCATCGCTTCTTTTATTTCAAGTTCTGTTAGTTTACCACGCTTTGTTAATTTGCTAAACACATGATTCAATTTCAAACTTAAATTACCAAATGAAGCCATATTACTCCTTTATTTTAGAAACAATGTTATCAATTTTTGAAGTTAAATTTTGATCGTTTATGTTATCTTTCAAACCTAAAACCATCTCAATAACTTCTTCATTTTTTTGCCTAATCTTTAAAGCATCTTCATATGAACTTAAAGCTTTAAGCACATTTTTTAATGTAAAATCAACAGCCTGACGCGAAATATTATTGTTCTCAGCAATTTCACTCAGAGATAAATTATTAAAATAATAATCAATAAAAACTTCTTTTTGTTTTGATGTTAATAAATTTGAATAAATATCAAATAATTCACCAAAAAATGAATTCATTTTTTCTACTAATTTGACTTCAATATTCTTGTTATGTTCTTTACCATCACGGTCATTATCACCACAATAACAAAAAACAAAAGTATCA
>JAZUCB010000071.1:0-2621 GCA_045638985.1 Clostridia bacterium | reverse complement strand
ATAAAAGGATAAAAAATGAACTTACCAGAAAATTTGCAGATTGCATTAAAAAACTATATTGATATTAAAAGCAAAGACCTTAAAAATAATTCAATAAACATAAGCAATAAATATAGAGCAAACACGGGAAAAGATTTGGATTTATTGAAAACCACTAATGAATCAATGGCATATGCTATAAGCAGAATGCCTGCAACTTTTTCAGCATGCTATTCCACCCTTTTCCATACACTTGAATTAATCAAAAACAAACCTAAAAACATTTTGGATATTGGAGCAGGAACTGGTTCTGCCACTTGGGCATTATCGGAGCTAATAAATTTTAATCACGTTGATTGTTTTGAAAGAGAAAAAACCATGATTGATCTTGGCAAGCAATTAATGAAACAAAATAATCAAAATGAAAAAATCGAATGGAAACAATTTGATTTAAGAAAAAATAAATTAAATAAAACATATGATTTAGTTATGGCATCATATGTTTTAAACGAATTTACTGATCAAGAACGAATTGAAATTTTTAAAGGCTTATGGAATGCAACCTCCGATTTATTAATTATTATTGAGCCGGGAACCCCTCACAACTTTGAACAAATAAAAACTTTAAGAAATTATATAATCAATAATAATGGCAATATAATAGCCCCTTGCCCACACTCAAGAGAATGCAAATTAATTAACGACTGGTGTAATTTTACTTCAAGAATAAACCGATTGCAATCTCACAAAGTTGCCAAACACGGCTCTGCCCCTTTTGAAGATGAAAAGTTTATTTATATGGCATTTTCTAAAAAACAAATTGCATCATGCCAAAACCGAGTTATTCGGCACCCTCAATATGCACCAAAACTTGTTAAATTAAAACTTTGCACTCAAACTTCAGAAATTGAAGAAAAAATTATAACAAAAAGTAATGATACTTATAAATTTGCTCGAGAAATAAAACACGGAGATGTTTTTAATACATAATTCAATTAAATTCATTATTTGAACTTTTAAGTTATATAAAAAACGCATTAAGTTAGCCTTAATGCGTTTTATTATTTATTTTGTTTTCTTTTTATCAGATGCCGGAACATCTGTAACTGTTTCTTTCATGCTTGTAAGTAATCCTGCTATATTTTGTATTTCGCTTGGAACTATTATTTTGGTTGAAATTCCATTAGCTAAAACTTTTAATGCCTCATAACCTTGCAATGTTAAATATTCGGCATTAGGACATGCTTTATTAACTAATTCAATAGCTTTTGCTTGACCTTCTGCCTCTGCAATTAATTTAGCCTTTTCAGCCTCTGCTTTTAACATAACTTGTTCTTTTTCAGCTTCTGCTCTTAAAATTGCTGATTGCTTTTCACCTTCTGCAACTAAGATGCTAGCCTTCTTCTCACCTTCTGCTTTTAAGATTTGCTCACGACGTTCACGTTCAGCACGCATTTGTTTTTCCATGGCTTCTTGAATATCTTTTGGAGGAAGAATGTTTTTCAATTCAACACGATTAATTTTAATTCCCCATGGATCTGTTGCTTCGTCAAGAATAGATCTCATTTTTGCGTTAACTGTGTCTCTTGAAGTTAAGGTTTCATCAAGTTCCAACTCACCAACAATATTTCTTAATGTTGTTGCTGTTAAATTTTCTATTGCACTAATTGGGTGTTCAACACCATATGAAAATAATTTTGCATCTAACACTTGATAATAAACAACTGTGTCGATTTGCATTGTTACGTTATCTTTTGTGATAACTGGTTGAGGTTTAAAATCTGCAACTCTTTCTTTCATTGAAATTGCAGGTAATGTTCTATCAAATAATGGTAAAATAACATGAACTCCGGTATCTAAAATTTTATGAAATTTACCTAATCTTTCAACAACAACTGTTGTTGCTTGCCTAACTATTCTAACTCCTGTTATTAATACTAATAACACAACTGCCACTAAAACTAGGGCTACTATTAAAAGTGTTGACATATTTTACTCTCCTTTTTTTGAAACAATTGCTTTGTTTCCCTTAAATTTTTTAATTATAACTTGCTCATTTTCAGCAAAAATTTGATCTTCATCTTCAAAAACGGCTTCATATTCTATTCCGTTTAATTTAAACACACCAACATTGCCATCATTTTCAATTTTAGTTATTTTAACTGTTTTATTTTCATAAACATCCATATTTGTTTTTTCTTTAGTGTTTTTAAATAACAATTTCTTAGTTATTTTTCTTAAGAAAATTAAACAGATTGCAGAAACAACACCAAAAACAACAACTTCAATTGAAATAGTTAACGCTGTTGGCTGAGTGCATGCTGCAATTATCATTGGAATAATTGATCCAACTGAAAACCAAATTGAAATTAGTGAACCTTCAATTATAAGTTCAATAATTAAACCTAGCGCAAAAACAGCTAGCCAAACATATAACATTGTCATTCCTTTTTTCTCCTTTTAAATAGAATATCATTTTATTTAAATTTGTGTCAAATAATTATGCTCATCCCAATATTTTTAAACTAATAAAGTTTAGCTACTTAGATTAAAACATGTTCCACTAATTCGCTTGCCTGCAATTTTAAAAAATTTTATAATATATAATATAATAATTTACTAAGGGAGAAATAAATTTATGT
>JAZUCB010000070.1:0-14292 GCA_045638985.1 Clostridia bacterium | reverse complement strand
GTTAATTATATTACCAACATTGATATTGGTTGAAATTATTGAACCTGAAGAAATTGTTGATCCAACTACTCCACCAATAGCACCTCCAATATATCTTATTCCGTTAACTGAAGAAGTTTCAACTCTTTCACCCGTTGAAGCATTTACATAGCTAACAACTATCGATCCAGAAACTGTTGCACTATTCACATAACCAATTGCTCCACCAATATATTCACCATTAGAGCTAACACTATTTAAAGCTGAAACAGTCATAGTTGCTGAAACGCCATAGCCCGAAACTAAACCAATAATTCCACCAACATTATCTTTAACACCCTCAACACTTCCATTATTAAATGTTAAAGAAGAAGAAATCGAAGAATTATAGCTATATCCAACGACTCCACCAACGTTCGAATAACCAGAAATATAACTTTCACCAGCGACACTCATTGTTACGGAAGAAGCCGAGTTGCTTGTTTTTCCAATTGAACCACCAACATTGCTTCCTGAAGCCATTAGATTAACTTTGTTTATATTTATTGTTCCACTTAATGAGCCTCCGCTAATTTCTCCAATTATTCCACCAACTTGATTACCACCTGTAATTTCTAAGTTTGAAGTTGTAATATTTATTGAAGATTCAGAATAAGCATTCCAAACACCAATTGCTCCACCAACATAATCTTTTCCTGTTATATCACAATTTTCAATTGTTGTTGTATTTGAACTTTTGATTATAGGAGCAGGATTTGCCGTTGCAACAACATCATAAAATCCAAGTGCCGCTCCAAATAACGCACCAGCACCATAATTAGTTGTTGCAATTATTTGAGTATTTTTTATAGAAGATTCTCCAACTGTTATTGTGCATCTTTTATCAAGAGATTCGCAATTTCCTTTAACCCATCCAGCAAGTCCACCAACCATTGCACTTCCTTGAATTGAATTATAACCTTCACCTTCTCCAACCTTTGCTGAAATCGTTGCAGGTATACAAACTAAATTTCCATCAGAATCTTCCTCTTCAATATATATATCAATTGAACCTGCAACAGCACCAACACCAGCAGCAGTTGAAGAGATTGTTATATTATCTGCATTATTAACTGTGAAGCCAATAAACGTTCTTCCAAACACTCCACCATAATATGCAATTGGTCCTAATGTGTTAGAGCTAGCCTTACCATCAGAATGTCCTCCTGGGCCTGAAATAGATATGTTATCAACATTTATATTAGAAACATGATTTAGGTCTCTATTTAGATAATTAATCTTTCCAAACACTCCGCCAATTTCTCCAGAATCTGTTTGACCTGTTAACGTAACATTTTTAACATCAAAAGAAGAGCTTGAACCAAATCCGCCTAAACAACGGCCAGCAACTCCGCCAACCATTTCAGTTCCTTGAATAAACAGGTTTGATGCTGTTTCGTCGCAGACATTAGCGACAAATCCATTCGATGTTCCTCTTAAATAGCCAGCGATTCCACCAACATTATTAACACCAGATATATTTTGATATTCTGCACCATTTGAATTTATTTTGTAAGTTCCATAAACGTTTGAAGCTCCAGAACTTCCAATTATTCCACCAACGTAATCTTTTCCTGTTAAGTCAATTCCTGTAACAGAAATATTTCCTTGCATAGAACCTTCTACCATTCCTAGCATTCCACTCACATAGTTAGCACCACTTGCTGAAACCTCAATATTTTCTGCACTAAGAGAAACTTCTGACTTAAGTTCACTTGGTGTTGATATCTTACCAAATGCCCCAGCAATATAAGAAGTCGCCCCTGTACTATTGACTTTAACATTTTCCAAAACATTTGGTCCTGCTTCTGCTTGAAGCCAGTTTAAACATCCAATTAATCCAGCGATGTAATCACCTTCTCCATTGGTAATAGTTACACTTGTTTGGGTCAAGCCGGTTATCAAAGCATTTTCACCATTCACACAACCAACTAAACCTGCCACATAATGCCCACTTCCATTATTAATAGATGTGGTTGAATTTAATACGCTAGTTAAAGTTAAAACACCTTTAACCACTCCAGCAAAACCTCCAACATAACCATGCAAATTACCACCAGCATCTTTTCCACCAACATTTGTTATTTCAATACCACTTGTTGTTAGATTTAAAGCAGTGAAATTATTCACAAATCCAACAATTCCACCCCTATAGCTTCCTGTACCAATTGTTAAATCAACATTTGTTAAGTTATTTTCACTTTCTGAAAGTGTGAAGTCTTTAGCATTTGCACCAGAATCCGACACACCTCCAATTAATCCAGCAACATAATTACCATTTCCATTTTTGATTGTTATGCCATTCGCACTAATTATAGAAATTGATGTTGTTTGAGCCTGCCCAGCCCAGCCACCTATGTAGCTTCCGCTAGTGCTTGATATTTCAATATAGTTAGTTGTTAAGTTTGAAGCACTAAATCCGCCTCCTACTCGTCCAACTATTCCACCTTTATAATTGCCAGTGCCTGCAGAAATAACAACATTGCTTAAATTATTATTGCTTCCATTAATAGTTAAATTTGATGTGGCTTCTGCAACAAAACCAATTAATCCACCAGTATGGCTATGTTCACCAGTGTTTTTAATGGTAATACCGTCGGCATCAAACGAACTAATTGTTGCTCCGCTTGCTTGACCAATAAATCCACCAACGCAATTACTTGAAGTTGTTATGTTAATAATATTAGAAGTTAAGTTTTCAATGGCTGCAGTTGAACCAACGAATCCCGCAATTCCACCCTTATAATTTCCTTCTCCAGAATTTATGGTCACATTTTCCACTTTATTATTTGTTTCAGAAATTTCAAAACTGCTTGCAACTTTTCCGACTAACCCACCAACACAATCATCATTTCGGTTTGTTATGTTAATTCCATTAGCAGAAATAGTTACTATTTTAACCGGACCATCAGCGTAACCAATAAATCCACCAACGCCTCTAACACCCAATGAACTATCCACCATCCAACCATCTCCATTAATAGCGATAGAAACATTACTAATAGAAGAGCCTGTTATTGTTGCCCCATCTGTGCCCTTTATCATACCAACAACACCACCAATTGCTGCACCATTTGCGCTTGTTGATATTTTCGCATTACTTAATGATACATTGTTCATGCTTAAGCTTTGTGTGCTACGCCCAATTAAGCCTCCAACATGGTTAATATTATTAAAGCTCGATGAAATTGAAATTGAGCTAATTTTTAAATTGTCTAAAGTTATTCCCTCATTTTGAGTAGCACCAATTAAACCACCCATATAATCACCACCATTGGTGATTATTATATTGTTAATTTTTCCATTTGAAATTTCAACAGATCCTTCAGTAACACATCCAATCAAACCACCAATATCTTCATTGCTTGATGAAACCGTTATTGTAACATTATTAGCAATCACATTTTCATTTGATTCAAGATCTATCTGCACATCATCATGAAGAACTACACCAACCATTCCACCAACATAGATTTCTTCATACGTGTCATTATTATCCTTATCAGAGTAATCTATTATAACACTTTTATTAACATATTTTTCCTCATCTTCATCATATACCTTAACCGTATATTTAATTCCAGCTAGTTTTAAAGATGAAATCCTATTTTCTTCACCTAATAACGCAACTTTATTATAAGTTCCTCCAATTTGACCAGCATGCCCAGCTAAGCCACCAACTTTTTCACCAAAGGAAACAAATATTGCATCATTATAACGATTTGCAAGAGTTATTTTATGATTTTGATCAGAATGATATTTCACCCATTCAGGGTTAACTATTTTACTAACAACTTTATGATTTATATTGCCACTAACAGAAACACTCACGTTTTTAGCAATCATGCCGTCTAAAGCTCCTGCAACGCCACCAACAACACCACCTACTGAGAACATAGCCACAGTAACCTTAGCAGATGAAGTAACCCCATAATAGGTATAATCTTCTCCTCCAATCACATTTCTACCAACATAGCCAAATAATCCACCAGCACAATAGAAAGCTTCAACATTTAAATTATCCTCAGCTGAAGCAGCATCTCCCGTACTTCTAACTGCATTAGCATTTCCATCAACCAAGCCAGCATATCCACCAACATGACTAGTTCCTTTAACGCTAACTCCTGTTATTCTATTTTCAGTTACACAAGATTCATCATGAAGTATATTTCCCTCAATATAACCTGCAACACCACCAATGGCCTTACCTTCAGATTGAACTTCCATATCGCAAACTGTAACATTAGAAACTTCTCCAACATAACCAAAAGCACCACCAACGAATGCGAAAACCTCAGAATTATTAGAAAAGCCATTGTTAAATCCAATAATATAATCTTCTCCACCAACTTTAGAAATATCAAATGACGTTGAAACTCTATTCCTAGTTTCCCTTGCATTGTCTTTAGTTACAACAACATCTTTTGCCGAGCTTACTCTTCCAGCAACACCACCGATATATACGCCGGTTGAACCATCAGCTAAATTATATTGTTCATTTGTTGAAACATTTAAGTTTTTAACTTTTGCATTAATTATGTCTGTTGTACTTCCAGCTCCAAGAACACCACCAACATAATATGAACCTCTTATTTCAATATTTGAAACATTTGTTGTTTGTAATTTTAACGCCTCACTAGCATAACCAAGAATACCACCAACATATTTTAATCTTGCACTAATAGTGTTTAATTTACTAACCTCTGAATCAACAGTTATGTTTGAGTAAGTTGCAGTGCTTGATGTGTAACCAACAACACCACCAACATAACCATTTGCAACTTTATCATGATCATTTCCATCACCATATGCCGTGCTGATTGTGTAGTTAATTATTGTTACATCAACAACATCTGTTGAAGTTTTTCCAATAACACCACCAACATATGTGAAACTTCCAAGATTAATTAATATATCGGAAACTTCAACATCTTTTAAGGTTCCACTCAAATTTCCAGCAATTCCACCAACATATCTTCTATTATGTTCGCTAACGCCAGATTCTTGAATAATATTAGATTTTCCACTTGAAGCTTTTAAAACAATGTTTTGAATATTTTTACCTTCACCAACAGCTCCACCAATATATGCTGATTCAAAATCTTGATATCCAACAACTTCTCCGGTATCAGGATCTATCACAGCATCTCTTTCTTCGCTTTCTGTTATAGAAATTGAAGCGTCAGTTATTTCAAAATAACTAACTGTTTTTGTATTATTTCCAGCAATGCCACCAATATAAGATTTAGCAATAATATTAATATTGTTTAATTTTCCATTTCCAATATCTAATCCACCATTTATATTACCATCAGCATAACCTGCAACGCCACCAACATGATCAGATAAAGAAGCAATTATTTCAATACTTGAACCATTGATATTAATAATATTATTAGTTGTTTTTCCAACAAAACCACCAATATATTCACTAATAAAATCATCATCTTTTTCTTCTTTATTAATATCGATTGTTATATTAGTAACGCTTAAATTACCCATAGCAGACTCTGAGAAACCTGCGACGCCACCAATATATGATTTGGCAATGATCTCTATATTGTTTACTATAGCCAATTGCGTTGAATTTGCTGTGTTAATAGTTTTTCCCGATCCTAAAACATCACCTGCAACGCCACCAACAAAACAAGCCATATATGCATTAATATATAAATTTTCTCCAGAGTAAATTGTTATATCACCATCTTCAACTCTACCTGCAACGCCACCAACCATAGAAGCATGAGATGAGTGTATGTCAATATCGCTATAAGTTATATTTAACAAATCACCATTTATATAACCAACAACACCACCTATCATAGAGTATCCAGAAGTTTTTATAATTAATTTATTAACTTCTACAACGTCTATTTGTTTAGCCACTCCTGCAATACCACCAATAGCAAATAAATTAACACCACTAGAAATCTGCTCAATTGAATTATCAAAGCTTGCCGTTGCTGTTACTGAAACATTTTTTAAAACATTTCCATAACCAACAACGCCTCCAACACAATGAGATCCAACTCTCATTGTTATATTAGTCATTTCAACATTATTAATCGTTGCATCATCATCTTCATTATCAGATTTACCAGCAACACCTCCTACATAACCACCTGCAGTTATTGATATTGTTGTTAATTCACTAGATAATATATTGCCAGTGGTTCTACCTGCAACACCGCCAACGTAATCTTCAGCCAATATTGTTATAGTTTCTATATTACTATCACTAACATTTTTTGAAGTTTCACCAGCAACACCTCCAACATATGAACCTGCTGTTATTGTAATATTTTCAATTGTGCTAGAACTTATATTGTTAGTTGTGGTTCCTGCAACACCACCAACATAATCTTCAGCAACCATTGAAACATTTGTTAGATTGCTCTGCGAAATACCGCAAATTGATCTTCCTGCAACGCCGCCAACATAACTTTTTGCATTTATAATTAAATCTTGAATAGTGCTTTCATTAATTGTTCCACCGGTGTATCCAGCAACACCACCAACATATGAACCTGCAGTTATATTCACATTATTAGATAAGTTATTTCCAATCTCACCAGCAGAGACATATTGGGTTATAGGTTTTCCATCAGCTTCAAATCCATTATATTTATAGCTTTCGCTTAAATAACCAACAACTCCTCCAATATAATCAGACGTTTTAGACGCATCGCTAATTAACAATCCATTAATGGTAATATCTCCGGTTATTGTTCCAGAACCATATATACCAGAAGTTAGAGTACCAATCGCATACCCCGCAACACCACCAATAGAGTTAACATTTTCTCTATTAATGATTATTGAAGCATTTGCTAAATTAACTTGTTGTAAGATTTTACCTTCAATTCTTCCAACAACTCCACCAATATATCTTTGAATAGAATCCTCTTCATAGTTACGAACAAGCCCAGTTTTTATTTTGTCTAAATCCTCTTTGATTTGTTCTAATTCTTCTTTGGTAATAATTATTTTTCCACCATCTTCAATTGTTATTGTGAAATTGCTTGCACTAATATTGGCTACTGAATCATCTATAAAGTCACCTTTCATGCTACCAACAACTCCACCAACGTATCCACCTTGAGATAAAATTGAGAATCGCGTTATTGAAATGTTTGATACATTCCAATTTCCAGTTCCACCAACAACTCCACCAACAAATGAGCCTTTTGCTTTAATATAAGTGTTTTCAACCACATTATTATTTACTGTTATGTCTTTAATGGTTCCTTTATTTTGACCATATCCCATAACAAATCCAACATAAGCCTCATTATGACTATCAACGCAATCGTTCTTATAATCCAATTCAATTTGTGCCCTATAGAACCCAGCATCAATATTAATGTTGTTAACAATAATATTACTAACTGAATATGTATAACCTGAACTATCATTGCTAGCTATTCCAACAACTCCACCAACCATACCATTAGTTGTTTGAATTTGAATGTTTGAAATTGTTATATCCTTAATGCTTTGGTTTTGGGTTTGTTTTGAATATGCATATCCAACAACTCCACCAACATATGCACCCTTAGCAACTATGGTTGAAGAACTTAATGAATTTTGGTTAACTTGAATATTAACAATATCACCACCATCAACCATTCCAGCAACGCCACCAACATATGCACGATCTGTTGCAGATCTAAGTACTATGGCATTACTATCATTATACTTTTTGCCTTGTGCTTTAGACGGATTTGTAATACCTGCTGATATATTCACATTATCAACTGTAACTGAAATTATTATTTCTTTGCCGTCTTCAATAGTTTTATATTCTTCAATGTTTCCAATGTTTCCTGTTAGGCGACCAACAATTCCGCCAACATATCCACCGTCGGCTGTTAAATTAACATCGCTTACTAAAATTTTCTCATTATTGTTGTTAATAATTATATTACCAACAAACTTTCCTGCAATTCCACCAACATAACTTTTATCTGAATCAATGTTGATTTGAATATCATCTATTGAAACTAGTTTAACTTGAGCATTTGTTAAACTACCGCTATTAACATTAGCATCACCAAATAATCCTCCAACATAGTTTCCTCTACCAATAATATTAATTGTTTTACTAGCTAATAAATATATATCAGTTAAAGCAGCACAATTAATATATCCAGCAATTCCACCAACATAATTACAATTAATATCATTAACTTCAGTTGTTGAAATTTCAATATTAATATCTTTCGTTCTTAAATTGCTTACTATACCTGTGTTGTTAGTATATAACGCTCCAGCAATGCCTCCAACATAAACTCCA
Source organism: Clostridia bacterium (assembly GCA_045638985.1). Lineage (GTDB taxonomy): Bacteria > Bacillota > Clostridia > Christensenellales > UBA1242 > UBA11490. The sequence continues at coordinate 5,978 of JAZUCB010000070.1, read as the reverse complement.
TTTTGTGAGATTGTTGGATGTGCAGTTATATTAACATTTGAAGTGAATGCATTTTTAAGAACAACGTTTATAGGTTTTAACTTATTAGTTTCCTTATCTTCAGTACAAGCCTTACCAACAATACCACCAGCATAATCGCTTTTACATATTATTTGTGAATTTATAACACAAACATTTTCTATTATATTTACACTTGATGAATTTTCTGTTGCACTACCAGCAATTCCACCAACAAATCTATCTCCAGTTAATATTGAATTACTAACAGAAATTTTATAATATTGCACACCATCTTTAGTATAAACCTCAGATGATATTGATTTGTTAGAGTTTCCTACGACACCACCAATATTAACACCACCAATAATATCTAAGTTATAAATTGTCACAACTCCAGTAACAGAACCGTTGTTAATTCCTACAACACCACCAATATTATCATAGTGGTACACGCTTATAGCTATTCCATCATGCTCATCTGGTGTTTGAGTTACTAATTCGCCATTAATTGTGCAATCTTCAACTAACACGTTTTTAATAACTGCAAGCTCTGAACTCACTCCAGCTATTATTCCCGAACCTTTATGTGAATAAACATTTAAAGACGAGTTTTTAACTTTAATATGCTGAATTGTTCCGTAGTTTGCACCTGCAACAATTGCATAACCATATGTTCTTAATTCAGACCCTTTTTCATTCTCAATATTATTATTGATATGAATGTTTTCAAAAGTTATTCCTGTTATTGTTCCATTATTTTCTTTAATTAAAGGTCCAGCTAAATTAAGGTTTTTAATGGTTATATTAAAACCTTTAAATTCCTTTTTTTCACCAAGCTTCATCAAACTAAACGCATCATAAAGACCTGCCACTTTACTAAAGTCTAAATCCCTTAAAATATAAACATTTTTGTTTAATTCATTGATTGTGTAGTCATGTTCTTCTTTATTTGTTACAGGGTTGCCTTCAGCATTTTTATCTCCAATAACAGCTTGACCTAATAAATACCTTAAGAAGTCTTTTTCTGAGCGAATTATAATAGCATCGTTAAAATCTTTATATAAATCATACTTAGAATCAGTGTTTGGTTTATTAGCAAAATCAATGTTAAATTTGATTTCAGATTCAATGCCATCTTCATTGTTTAGCGAATAAGCTTTAACGTTTGTTGCACTCTCCGATATCACTTCTGGAGTGGCAACATAAGGCTTTAATTCAGAATATATACCAGTATTTATTTCAACTCCACCAGTTATGCTATATGTGTGATAATTTCTATCAACATCAGATTTAGTCCAAACGTTTTTATAATATTTAGTGTCTTCTTCTGTTGCATAAACATTATCCATTTCTAAAAACATTATTTTTCCATCAATAACATCATCAGAATTAGCATTTCCATAAATATTATAAACGTGTTTTGAACTATTGCTTAGTATAAAGCTATTATTATATGAATAAACAACATTATTAACAACAATAGAGCCATCAACTTCACTCTCAAAATTTTCATATATAACCGGCATAACTGAATAATCTAAGAATTCACCAGCATGGAATGAATTTTGAATTGCAGAAGTTTTAATTGTGTTATCTTGCGTGTAAACCAATCCTGCAATAAATGCATTTTCGCTAGCAACTGCATTTGCCTCAAAATTAATTGTTTCTTTTGCATAGAAGTTAAATACATTTAATGTTATTGAAGGTTTTATACTACCTTCATTATCAAATTTATAAGTTTTGGTATCATCATCATTAGAAACAAACAATCTATTTCCAACAACACTCAACATTGTTGCTTCTGTTATTATGATGCAATCACCATTTGACAACATAAACACGCCCGAATAATTATCTGCATCATTACCCATGACATGGATTCCATTAATAAAGTTGATTGTTGTTGTTTTTTCAACCATGTCAGGTGCACTATCATAAACAGTCCATTCTAATGAACATGATCCCTCTTTTAAAACAAATTCATTAGCATTTGTGTTCTCAGAAGCGATAACACAAACGCTTTGATTTGAGCCAACTTCAATCAAATCAGAGTGTTCAATATAATTAAATTTACCTGCAATGTCTTCTGTTTTTTCACCAAAAGTTCTAACCACAGTGTTGTTATTTGCTTTAATAACAACCTTTTTGTTTGTTATATCAACATCAATATGTAAAGCATCTTTAACAACTAAAATTCCATAAATAGTGTTATTTTGAGTTATTGGTGTTCCACCAGGAACTTCAACAATTTTAGGAACATCATATTGCAACGCATAAACACCGCTATAAAGTTCTTGAATTTTATTTACATCTTCTGAATCTTGAATTTCATCTTCTGAGTCTTGAGTTTTGTTTTCATTTAGTGAAACTTGAGTTTTAAACACACCCTGTTCAGACACAATTGTGTGGCTTATTCCAGCCTCATCTGAATATGTATAGTCATAATATTTATCTGTTACAACATCTTTTGCAGTATTCAAGCCAAAAGTATATTCAGTAACGTGTTCATATAATGCTGAGTTATTAGCCGTTCCTTCGTTATAATTACCATCATTATTAACCCATTCAAAGAATGTTACTTCTTCTTGTTTACTTGGATCAGAACCATTCAAATAAGTTCCAACTTTAAATGTTTTACCGTTAATTGTTGTGTTGGCAAAATTTGGTTGATGATCTTGAAGTGTTTTTGTTACTTGCTTTAATATGTATATGCTTGTGTTAGAATTTCCTTTAATTGATAAATAATCAGCCGTTGTTTCAATTGTGATAGCTTTTTTAATTAAAACAACACCATCAACTTCATTATTTCCATCAGCAATTTTAATTGCAAATGCTCCATCTTCAGCACTTCTTGTGATTTGACCGTTAGAAACTCCAGTATAATTCACATCATTAACACTATAACTTCCGTTAACTTTATTTAATTTAAATTTAAATAAAATATATTCGTCAATTAATTTATTGTTGCTTTCATTTTTCTTAATGCTTTCATCAATAGAAACTTCATTTAAGTAAGTTACTGCATCAATATTTTTGTTTATTTTAGAAGTGATATCTGTGCCTTGAGCAACACCATCCCAACGAGAAAGATTATAACTTTCAGAAATAATTCCACTATTTTTATTTGCTATTCCTGAAATTGTTAAATCACTACTTAAATCTCCGCCTTTAACTTCAACTTCACCTGTTATTTTTCCAGTGAATGAAACAACTGCACCTGATCTTGCAATAATTCCTTTATTTTCAAAAACAAATGTTGAAATATCACCATATGCTTTGCCATAAGTTCCAGAATTTGTTCCATACGAAACAACATTATAGATTAATCCGTTATTTTGTTTTGCAACAACAGCATTGCCACTTGCAATTACAACTTCATCTGCCACCTTAACTGCAAATCCTGAGAAAATTGAATTAGTAGAAATAGATGCAAACAATTGATTATTTGATAGTTGAACAACAGGGAAACCATTGCTTTCACTATCAAGTGAAGAATCTTGCTTTCCAACAACAACGATATTATCTAATGTTGCTGAAGCTTCTGCATTATATTTGCCAACAATATTTGAAACAATATAATATTCGCCAGCATTAAATGTTAATTCTCCATTAGTAATGTGGATTGGTTTCATTAAGCTTCCATCTAATCCAGAAATCTTTCCTGTTTTTGTTGAACTAATTAAGCCACCCAATTCAGAAACAATGAAATCATCCAAATTATTATTACTATCAAAATCAGCATATGAAACAGCAGTTCCTTTTTGTTTAACAACACTTGAAGCGTTTAAATCAGGATAGAATTCTGCAACATACTTAACGTTTTCAACATTTTCTTGTGCAATAGAAGCATTCGTTATTGGATCAATATTAATTCCGTATAAAACATTATCAAGATTATAATTTGTATCTGTAACGCCAATTCCAAACACCCTTGCAACAACTTGGCCGTTTGAAATTTTTGTTTCAGAAGTGAACATTCCACTTCCAACAACTGGAGAAACATTACTCTTTGAATTTGCTTTATAGTTAATATTTCCATATGAAACGAAGCTATTTAAGTTAAATACCCTTCCGTATCCAATAATTCCACCAACATTTGCCATAACTTTTTCGTTATTGCAACATGTTATTTCTCCTGCATTATAAACATTTTCAATATTGCCAGAAACAACGTTTCCTGCAATACCTCCAATATTTGTTGTGTAGTTTGGTATTTCAACGGTAATATCATGATTTATTGATATATCACCTAAATTATAACCGTATTCAATAGCGATTCTTCCACTTGTTACATTAATATAACCAACCAAACCACCAACGTAGGTTAAGTTACTATAAACCCCATTCGTTTTGGTTGTAACTTTTCTTAAGTTAACCTTGATTTCAATATAAGAAGCTATATTTGTGCTATAAGTGGTTATTCCACTATTTCCAGTTAATGATGCATCTCCATTAATTAATCCAGCAACTCCACCAACAACAACTGCCATTTGGTCAGCACAAACATTAATTTCATGCTCATTGAAAGTTAATAAGCTTGTTTCAGGAGAGGCTTCCGTGTTGTAATACATATTAACTTGAGAAGCGCTTATAACGCTATGTGCGCTAGAGCCAGTAATTCCACCAACAAATAATGTTCTAACAACATTATCTGTTGTAATCTTATCCTCAACATTCAAATCAGCTTTCAAGCTACCAATATAAACGCTATTTGTTAAATTAGAATAAGATAAGCTTCCAGCAATTCCACCAACATAAATATCATGTTGGTTAATCATAAATGTGTTAGCATAACTCACACTTGGTTCTAAACAAGAAATTATAGCTTTAACTGCATTTCTATCTGCTAATGTTCCACCAATGCAAGCTTTATACCAATTCGCTAATGTGTTTTCTAACACTGCAAATTTAGATGCTAAATTTTGAACAAATAGAAGTTCTTGTTTTTCGTCATTCAAACTTAAAATAGAAGTATCAAATTTAGCAGAATTATTAATGTAACTTAAACTGCTTAATGTTGACATTCCAACAATACCACCAATTAAAAGTGCATTGTTTGAGTTCATTCTTGAAGCATTCAACTCAATATTAAATGAACCATTTGAATTTGAAACTAATGTTATTGCATCAACGTCTCTTAATATAGAATTGTTTGATTTCCCAACAACACCACCTAAATATCTAACCTCTCCAGCTATAATATTTATTTGAGTTTGTGCAATAACTCTTGTGTTTATTAATTTGCAAGATAAAGCATCTCCACTTATCAAACCAAATTCATAAACGTCATTTTTTGCATTGCCTTCATTACCATAAGATAATGATAAATCAACACTGCCATCAACTGAACTAAACACAAAATTACAATTATTAATTTCAGTGTTTATCATTTCAGTTGCAAAGAATCCAAATGCGTTATTATCATTTGCAAACACATTTTTATATCCAGATGTGAATTCAAATTCAAAATCAATGTTTTCAATAACAGAATTAACTGTTGATTTTAGTAACGCATAAACATTATTTGGATTAGTGATTGAAATTATAACTCTAGGATTATAAGTGATTGCTGGATCATTAGAAACATATGGAATTCCATATAAGTTACTAATAAATGTGTTTCCAAATCTTGAGAATGCATAATCCTCAGATATTTCAATTCTATAAACGCCATTTGCACCTTCATCAATAGATTTATTTGCTAAAACATAATGTTTTGCTGTTCCTCTATCACTTAAAGCTTCAATTAATTCAGCACTTTCATCAATGTAGCAAACAGGGTTAAATGGTTTATTTGTAAATTTAACAATTGAGTTTTCGTTCGACTCATCAACCATTTTCCAAATTGAATTGGTTAATGCATTTTGTTCATCTAAAACAACAAATCTTGCATCGATCACTTGTGTTTTTACGTTAATATTAACAGCCCCATCTTCGGTGTATGTGTAAATATTTAATTTATTTTTAAATAAATTTCT
>JAZUCB010000069.1:0-1526 GCA_045638985.1 Clostridia bacterium | reverse complement strand
GTTATTACACATTATTTATATCTTAATACCTTTTACATAATCATAAACAGATGTTAAATATAACATTAGTTGTTCAAGGTTGTAATCGGACAAATCTGTTATCTCTACATCATAAACATCGCCTGTGTCAATGTATATGTTATGTTTTGAGTACATTATTGCATCAAAATATAAACGATGGCAACCAACATTATGTATTTCGCACATACTATCAATATCATCAACAATATTTTCCCTCATTATTTTGTCGTATCTCTTATTTATATATTCCCACATCTTTTTATATTTGGGGTATATCTTTTTGAAATACGGAGATACAACACTATATCCCTTTTCAACCTCAAATATTGCATCAGTCAAACATTTGCACTCTACCTGTTCAAATTCAAAATAGTTGTTATTATAGTTGTCATCTGTATTTTTTAATATTGCTACCCAACATTTCATAATTTATTGATTTTTAGTTAGTTAAATTGTTAATGTTCCTATTAGGAATATAACCTATATTGATAATCAGTTAGTTACACAATTTGTTTGCATAATTGTTTGCAAATGGTGTTTTTCAACAGGTGTATATTTGCGAAAAATCCCCCACAAATTATTTTTACTTAATCTGTGGGAGGTTAATAATTTCACCTGTTTTAGTATCTATATATGTTAGTGGCAATTTTCCCACCTCTGCAACATCTTCACCATTGTTTATTCTCCTCTGTTTTTCTGCCTTGCGCAATAAACGCAATCTATAATTATAAGCAGATGCAGAAATATTTGGTGTGTTTTTATCTTTATACTGCTGTTTATATTGCTCTATTAACCTATTAACTGCAACCTCATAACCCTCTGTTTCAAATATGGATTTTCTACCTCTACCCTGTACAGGAGTTCTAAAATTCTCCTCAATAAGTGCAAATAATCTACTGTAAACCTCCTCACTCACAGTTATTTGCTCCTTGCCACCAGGTGTTTGTGGGTAATTTACCACTAACTCAACCATTGTATCAATTATTTCACCCATTGGCAGGTTTGAAATGTACTCTTTTAACTGTGGTTTATCAAAGTTTTTTACCTGCTTTAACAATTCCTGTGTTTTCATAGTATGTAATGTTTATTTGTTGTTATATGCTATTGTTGTTATATTCAATTGGTTTTTCAAACTGTTCTCTTTCCGAAAATCTAATGCACAATTGACTGCTGCCACTATGGTTAAATCTTTGTAAGTTGGCATAAGTGTTTGTAATAAATAAAATCTCATATTCACTACCTTTAACCTTAAACCAATCTCCTTTACACAGTCCACTACAATCGTATATACTATTTAATGTTCTCATTATATAGATGGTGTTTTAGTTATCGTTATAATTCAGTGCATAATTGGTAATAACCTGTTATATCATCTTTAACTAATAATATGGGGGCATTATATATGCTATCTAAATTTTTAACCTTTTCCCTCACCTCATCTATTGTGTTGTAAAACTCTGTTCTAATAGTGAGTTTTTCATTGTATAATACTTTGTATTTCATAG
>JAZUCB010000068.1:0-1194 GCA_045638985.1 Clostridia bacterium | reverse complement strand
TTTGTTGTTTTCCAACCAGCGAATGTGTAACCATCTCTTGTTGGTTCATTTAATGTGATATCTTCACTTTCAACTGTGAACTCTGTTGGATTTGGAACTGTTGGAGCTGTTCCTTCAGCAAGATCATATGTTATAACATATTTATTTGCTGTCCATTGAGCTGTTAATGTGAATGATCCATATGAACCAGTTTTGATTGTTTTAACAATTACATTTGTGAAGTTTGTATGATCAATTGTTGCATCTGAAGTTGTTTCTCCATCAACCTTAACAACTTTAATAACTTCTCCAGTTTCAACTTTGCTAATTATCCATCCAGCAAATGTGTAACCTGTTTTAGTTGGGTTATTTAATGTGATGTTTTCACTTTCAATTGTATATGTTGTTGGATTTGAAACTTCAACTCCACCAGCATAATCATATGTGATTGTGTAAGCATCATCACTCCATGTTGCTGTTAATTCAATATCTCCATATGTTCCAACATTGATTGTTTCAACAGTTGCCCCTGCAGAATATCCTTTATCACTTACAACGTTATATATAGCATTCGTTGTTACCCAACCAGTGAATGTGTATCCAGTTCTTGTTGGATTTGCTAATGTAATATCTTTAGTTTCAATTGTATACTTTTCAGTTTTGTTTTCTGTTTTACCATCAGCATAAACATATGTGATTGTATATTCAACTTCAGACCATGTTGCTGTTAATTCAATATCGCTATATGTTCCTTTGTTAATAACTGTAACAATTGCACCTTCTGTGTAACCTTTACCTGTGTTGATATTGGTAATTTCTTTTGTTGTTTTCCAACCATCAAATTTATAACCAGTTCTTGTTGGGTTATTTAATGTTATATCATTAGATTCAACTGTGAAAGTTTCTGGATTTGCTACGCTTGGTGCTGTTCCATTTGCAAGATCATATGTGATTGTTAATTCAATAGCATCCCATTGAGCTACTAATTGAATGTTTTCATATGTTCCCTTATTGATAACTTTAACAATAGCATCTTTTGCATAACCTTTACCAGAATTGATATTAGTTATTGCGTTTGTTGTTTTCCAACCAGCGAATGTGTAACCATCTCTTGTTGGTTCATTTAATGTGATATCTTCACTTTCAACTGTGAACTCTGTTGGATTTGGAACTGTTGGAGCTGTTCCTTCAGCAAGATCATATGTTATAACATAT
>JAZUCB010000067.1:0-2885 GCA_045638985.1 Clostridia bacterium | reverse complement strand
TAGAGCAAAGGACTGAAAATCCTTGTGTCCCCGGTTCGATTCCTGGTGGCACCACAAAACAGACAAACACACAACACAGTGTGTTTGTTTTTTTTGTATTTATCCCACTTGTAACTACCTAATAATCAGTGTTTTCCATATTAAAAGGTGTGAAATCTCACACAGGAACACAAAGATTTTCAAACATTCCTACACTACAATTTGCTAACAAATCTGCAAACAAATTTTTTACAAAAAATGTTTGCACAGACATTTAACACATTGTAAATCAGTATTTTACAGGGTTGTGCAAACAAATGTTTGCACAGATGCAAACAAAAATGTTAGCAATATAAACTAAAACATTGATAAACAACAAGTTAAACAATTAAACAAAAACAGTTATGGTAACAGTAAATTTCACAATTGGTAGAGTAGGAAAAAAAGGTGATGCACCTGTAATGATGTGGGTGAATTTAGATGGTAAAAGGAAAGTGGCACAATTGCCAATTAGAGTTGAACCAAACAAGTTTAAGAACAATGAGGAGGTGCAAACCATCTGCACTATGTATAAGATGAAAGCAATGGAATACATTAACAGATGTTACATTGCTAACGAAAAAATTTCGGCAGAAAACATTATTAGTTATTCAACAGGTAAAGGTGTTGTAAAAAAGGTTTATAGTGTTGAGGATATGGTAAACCAATTCTTAAAGGTTATGAGTAAACGAGCAGAAAACGAAATTACATTGAAAAGTTATTATAGATATGAAAGAGTGAGAAATTTGTTTTATGAGGTTGTTAATAAGGATATGCCTGTTGCAGATATTACAAACAATGATATAGTATTATTCAAACAGCACCTTATAAATAAATATAAGTTTGTAGGTAGTACAATTGCAAACTGCTTAACAAGATTAAAAACTATATTTCAATGGGCAGTAACAAATAACAAACTTTCAACTAATCCATTTATGGATATTAAAACAAGTTGCAAGGCAAAGGAGGTTACACCATTAACAAGTGATGAGGTTGCAGCAATTGAACATTTAGAGTTGGTTAATGAGGGGTTAAAAAAGGTGAGAGATATGTTTTTATTCAGTTGCTACACAGGTTTAAGTTTTGTGGATTTATCAACCCTTACTAAACAGGATATACAATATAATGGTAGCATTTATTTCATTAAAAGAAAACGACAAAAAACAGATGTGGAATATATCATACCACTCTCACCAAAGGCGATAACAATGTTAAAAAAATATGAATACAAAATGCCTACTATTAGCAACCAAAAAACCAATCAATATTTAAAAACTATTGGTGATTGTGCAGGGGTTAAACAATCGTTACATTTCCATTTGGCAAGGCATACCGCACTAACAATGATGTTGGAAAATGGAATACCATTGGAGGTTGTTAGCAAAATTGCAGGGCATACAAACATAAAACAAACACAGCATTATGCAAAGATAGTTGAGAATAGAGTTTTGAGTTTTGCAGGGTTGATGTAATGAATGAGGGAGGTGTTAAAACCTCCCTCTATTTATCTAAACATACTTTTTATTTCTGTTATTTCACTCCTGGATAAATCCAATTTGAATGTTTCCACTACAAACCTATCAAAGTGTAAACGGTGAACACACACATTGTCTAAACTACCATATTGAGCATAGTGCATAGTTAAAAAATACATTAACGCACCATCATAGTATATTTGAAAATCTGTTTTAATAGGATTAACACAAACTACATAATGTTCTCCACTGGTTAATACTACATTATCACCCTCATTTAGTTGTCTTTCAATTTCATTTAGTGTCATAGTTTTACCCTCCTATATTTTTAACATACCTTATCACTATTATTTTTTACATTACCATTGCCTATGATTTTTATTTAGTTAGTATTCTTGGGTGTTCCTTTTTCCAATTATCAAAAACCACCTCTAATTCCTCTAATTCTCCTGTATCAAACACTAATAGGTAACTATCAACTAACTCTAATTTGTAGTTGTTATTCATTCTATAATGGTGGATATTGAGGTTTTCAACTAATATAGTATGCCCATAAAACTTATTTGCCAATAATACACTCAAATCATCATCAACAGGAATTGCCTGTAAATATGGTTTATCATCAACAACCCATTTACCATTCTCATTCTTGGTTAATGTTGCAGGTGGTGTTATATTCTCATCATCAAAAACCAACCAATCCAACACCCTTATCTGTTCTTTAATTTCATTTAGGAACATTGGTTTGTTGTTGTTAATAATTCCCTCCAACAATAGATTTTCAACGCAATTATTTTTTATTCTTTGCTTAATTACAGGTTCGGGCAAAACTATTTGAGAGGGTGGAATATAAAAACAAATTCCATCACCAAAAAACAGGTGTTTATATCCATTTTCTATTAAATACCTATTAACTCTATATTTCAGTGTTATTAGTATTTCCCTTGTTATTTTTTCATTAACCTCCCATTGTTCTATATCACCAAACTTAACCTTTAATTTATCCTGTGTGCATTCAATAGTAATGGTGTAATAACAACCTGGTGTAATGCATTTGTGGCGATATATAACAGGTGATGTGGAGTTAGGTAGTTTTTCCATAATCCCACCCACATCAAACCTACACCTGCATTCTCTCAATGAATATAAACCACACTCATTGCACTTTTCAACAATCTCTGCATCAACACTGGGTGGTTTGTTAAATATCAACACACTTGTCATAAATGGGTATATTAAACAGGTTTAACAATGTTATATGGATTTAACCAATGAGTCTAACATATCTACTACTTTCCAAAATTCGTATTCATTCAAATAGTATATAGATATTGTGGTGTCATCATAATCGTTTAACCTTACTTTGCCATAGATATATAAACAATTCTCTGT
>JAZUCB010000066.1:0-5778 GCA_045638985.1 Clostridia bacterium | reverse complement strand
AAAGTTATAATTTTATATCAAACATGCGTTCTAATTATGCATTTTTATGCATAACTAATGATTCCCTTTTATGCATAATAAAATACAAAAAAGATTACCTTTCGGTAACCTTTTCACTTTTTTTAACTCATAATTTATGTTTTTTTTACAAAATCTTAATAAGCCTATTTTTAACTAAATCGCAAGAAGTTAAATAATATTTTATGCCATTTTTTTCAAATTTTAATTTTTGCTTCTTATCGTAGTTATGCAAATGCCCATAAACAACTTTATCAACACCATACTTTTCAAATAAATTGCTGATTGGGTTAGATTGATATTTGTTGTTAAATGGTGGATAATGCATCATAGCTATAACAATATCACCCTCTTCCCTCATTCTCTGCATTGCCTGCAGTGATAATTCCATTCTTAGAGTTTCTCTTTTATATATCTTTTCATCTTCTTCACTTCTAAAATTGCCGTTATCATCAGCACAAACCCAACCCCTTGAACCACAAATAATAACGTTATTAATCTTAATGCAATCATTTTGAAGAGGATAAATAGAACTTGGCATATTTGCACGCATATTTGAAATGCCAGTCCACCAATAATCGTGATTTCCTTTAATAATTATTTTCTTTCCCTTTTGCTTATGAATATATTCCATATCTACTAAGGCATCATCAAACCTCATCGCCCAAGAAAGATCACCAGGAATTAACACAACATCATTTCTGGTAACTTTTTTCCAACTTTTTTCAATATCTTCTAAATATGAATCCCAAACAGGCCCAAAAATATTCATTGGCTTTGATGAGTTGGTACTTAAATGTAAATCACTTATTGCATATATTTTCATAACATATATATTTTAACAAATCAATTTTGTTTTAGCAATTATTATTTTAAAAATAACAAAAAGCCAAAATTACTTGGCTTTTTGCTTTTTAGGAATATTACTGTGTTAAATTTTGCATTGTTATGCGTTAGGTGGCGTTGGTTGCTGAGATGGAAATAATGGAAGATCAAAGAATCCCGTGCAAACATCTTGAGTAAATTGTTGACATGGTGGTATTTGGGCATAACCATATGTTGGCACCAAAATATCCGCTTCAACAACAACTTTCAACACCAAAGTTATGCAAGCATCAATTCTAAAAGTGTTGTCTCCAACAAAATCACCATCAGCACACATCGCTGAACCAAATGCTTCAATTTCATAAGGCACAATTGATGGTTGAGGTATGTAAAGAATAACATCATTATTAATCTCAATAACTCCACTTCCAACCCCTGCAACCCCATTAGCATCAATATAATTAATGTTAACTGGAACATTTGCTGTTGCAGTTACTCTTGCAAAACTTGGTCTATCATTAAATCTATCAACAACAACATTTGAAAGAGTTATTCCACTATTAGATGCAGAACATCCAGTAAAAGTTAATGGTAATGCTGGATTTTCTGGAGTAAACGAAGTTATAACAACATCAACATCTCTTTCTTGAATATTCCTTAAGCATGCATCAAAAACTTTTTTAGTTTGAATAACAGCTTTCTCACACAAGCCATTTAAAGGATTTCCCATAATTGGTCCTGGCATATTACCTTGCCTACTACCTGAAAAAAACGACATAAGTTTTACCTCCTTTCTTAATAAGCTTGCTTAATATATATTATGAAACGCCTTTTAAAATTGTTAATAATTTTTATTTTTCACAAAAAACAAAACAAATTAAATGATATTTTTTTTATTATAAACAAAACATTTAAAAACCTTGTTAAAAAACATACAACAAATAAAAAAGAACACCTTAGGTAAATTTTTTACTTAAAGTGTTCTTATTTATAAAAATCTTTTAATTCAGTTCTTTTTTAAGCAGAAATTATTTTTTCTTCTTTTTTGCAATCTTCTTTTTTCATTTTTTCAGATTTCTCTTCAACTTTTTTTCTGAATATTTTTGGTTTTGCACTACCATCAACGCATTTAGAATTAACAACAATTCTTTCAATAGACCTATCACTTGGTGCTTTAAACATTATATCTAACATGCAGTTTTCAATAATTGTTCTTAATCCTCTAGCACCAGTTTTTAACTCAATTGCTTTTTTCGCAATTGCATTAATAGCATCAGGAGAAAATTGCAAATCAACCCCATCAATTTTAAACATTGTTTGATATTGCTTAACAATTGCATTTTTAGGTTTAACCATTATTTGAGTTAGTGCTTTTTCATCTAAAGCATTAAGCCCAATAACAATTGGTAATCTTCCAACAAACTCAGGAATTAAGCCATATTTTATTAAATCTTGAGGTTGAATTTTATCAATTAAACTAACAACATCTTTTTCTTTTTCAGTTTTAATATCTGCATTAAAACCTAAAGAAGATTTATTAATTCTTTTTTCTATAATATCATTTAAGCCAACAAACGCACCCCCACAAATAAACAAGATATTGCTAGTGTCTATTTGAATAAGTTCTTGATGAGGATGCTTTCTGCCACCTTGAGGTGGAACAGAAGCAATAGTGCTTTCAATTATTTTTAAAAGTGCTTGCTGAACACCTTCTCCACTAACATCTCTTGTTATACTGCGATTTTCACTTTTTCTTGTTATTTTATCAATTTCATCAATATAAACAATTCCAAATTCTGCTTTTTTAATATCGTAGTTAGCATTTTGAATTAATTTTAATAAAATATTTTCAACGTCTTCACCAACATAACCTGCTTCAGTTAGAGTTGTTGCATCTGCAGTTGCAAACGGAACTTTCAATATTCTTGCCAACGTTTTTGCCATCATTGTTTTACCAGTTCCTGTTGGGCCAATAAGCAAAACGTTACTTTTATCAATATCTATTGTGTCCACCTTGTTGTTTGTTTTGCTATTTTTTGCATCAATATTATAATTGATTCTCTTATAATGATTATAAACAGCAACTGATAAAACTCTTTTTGCTTCATCTTGACCAATAATATATTCATCAAGCATTTTCTTTAAAACCTCAGGAGTTGGCAAATCAATTTTAGAATTTTCGGTTGCTTTCAATTCATCAGTTAACATTTCTTTGCAGATAGCAACGCAATCTTCACAAATAAAAGTGTTGCCATCTGGGCTTGAAATCATTTTTTTTGCTTCCTTTTGGCCTCTTCCACAAAACGAACAAAACATTTCAATTTTTGTCATAACATCTCCGATCAATATTTTATTTATAATGGTTCTTCAAACAAATTTCCACTATATATTCTATGATTGTTTTTATAAATTAAACTTACATTTAATACAATAAAGTGTTTATTAACAATTTTCGTTAATAAACACATTTATTCTTTTTATTTTTCTATTTTTTTATATTTCTCTTTTCAATAACTTTATCAACTAAACCATATTCCATAGCTTCTTTTGCACCCATGAAATAATCTCTATCAACGTCTTTTTCAATCTTTTCTAAAGGCTGACCAGTGTTTTCGCTAAGTATTTTATTTAAGTTATCTTTTGTTTTAATAATATGTTTTGCTGTTATATAAATATCTGATGCTTGACCTTGAGCTCCACCCAATGGTTGATGAATCATAACCTCACTATTAGGCAAACAATATCTTTTGCCTTTAGTTCCACTCGCTAATAAGAATGCACCCATTGATGCTGCAAGCCCCACGCAAATGGTTGAAACATCGCATTTTATATATTGAATAGTGTCATAAATAGCCATTCCTGCAGTAACACTACCTCCTGGGCTATTAATATAAATACAAATATCTTTATTTGGATTTTTAGCTTCTAAATATATTAACTGAGCAACCACCGTGTTTGCTGTTGCATCATTTATTTCACCAGTTATAAAAATTATTCTATCTTCTAGCAATCTGCTATAAATATCATAACTTCTCTCCCCGGTGCTGGTTTGGTCTACCACCATAGGTATTAGCATAACGAACCTCCACTTTCAACTAACATCAAATTAACCATTATTTTCAACTAAGAAATTAAGTAGTTTATTCATAAGTATATCATTTTTAATATAATTTATTCTTTGTTCTGAAAGCATTTTTTTGTATTCAGCGATTGTTTTTTTAGCGCTTTTTGCCAATTCTTTAACTTTAGCATCATATTCTTCTTTAGAAACATCTAGTTTTTCTAATTTAACAATTTCTTGAAGAGCTAATTTAACTTTAACTGATTTTTCAGCTTCAACATGCCTTTCAGCTCTAATTTTTTCAACTGTTGTTCCTAAATATTTAGCATAATCTTCTAATTTCATTCCTTGATACATTAAACGATATTCCATGTCTCTCATCATATCATCTAATTCTCTATGAATCATGCAATGAGGAATTTCAACTTCCATATTTTTCAAAATTTCTTCAATAATTTTGTTTTCTTGATCAATTTTAGCTTTTTCTTCAGCTTTTTCGGTTAAAGTTTCTTTTAAATGCTTTTTATAATCTTCTAATGTGCTAAATTCGCTAACATTACTAGCCAATTCATCATCTAATTTTGGAAGTTCTTTATTTTTAATAGCATTAATTTTAACTTTGAAAACGGCTTCTTTTCCTGCTAATTCTTGAGCATGATATTCACTTGGGAATGTTACAACAACATCTTTCTCATCATTAACTTTTAAACCGATTAATTGATCTTCAAAAGTGTCGATAAAGCTTTTGCTTCCAATTTCCAAATCAAAACCTGTTGAAGTGCCACCATCAAAAACTTTTCCATCAATTGATCCAGAGAAATCAATATTAGCAACGTCACCCTTTTTAACTAAAGCATCTTCTTTAGCTTCAACTAATCTTGAGTTTTGTTCTTGAACTTTCTTTAATTCTTTATTAATTTCTTTATCTGTGATTTCTTGAGCTTCTTTTTTGATTCCTAAACCTTTATATTTTTTCAAAACAACGTCTGGTTTAACTGGAATTTCAGCAACAATAACAGCACCTTTTTCACTAATAGATTTAACATCTAACATTGGTGCATCAACTGGTTCAAGATCTTTTTCTTTTTCTAAGATTTTGCCATAGTTATTATAAAAACCTTCACTTAAAGCATCTTCAAAGAAAATATGTTCGCCATAAATTTTTTCAATAAACTTTCTTGGAGCTTTACCTTGACGGAATCCTTCAACTTTATATTTACCCTTATTTTTATTATAAGATGCAGTTAATTCTTTTTCCCATTCTTCTGCACTTAATGTGATTTCAATTTCAACATTTTTATTTTCTAATTTTTTAACAGTATATTTCATAATTTCTCCTTAAAAATTTTATTAATTATAGAAAATCGATAAATTATAACACGATTATATTAAAAAATCAACGAGTGTTATGCCAAATTTTATTTAAAAACTATTATTTTGCAACCATTGTTATAAAAGTGTAAACCATAACAAAAGAAATAACAATTAAGAAAATTCCTAATGTGAAAAACTTACTTTTCTTTTTAGGCTTTTCAACTTCTTCAGAATCATTTTCATCAAAAAAAACTGAATATTTATTTGTTGATTCCACCATATTCTTTGAATAAATGCAAACTTTAACGCCAATTAAAAAGCAATTTACTGCAAATAATCCCACAGCAATAAAAGAAAAAATTGCAATAAAATTAGACATCAATAATGCAATTAAAAACAGCCCAACAAACACTGTTATAACAATATTAAATTTGCTTTGATAAAATTTTTTAATAAATCCAATAATTTCTTTCATAATCAAAAAAATATAAGTTAAACATGCATATTATTATTGCACATCTAACTTATTATTCTTAAAATCCTTTAACAATATAGAACAC
>JAZUCB010000065.1:0-2866 GCA_045638985.1 Clostridia bacterium | reverse complement strand
GGTAACATAACTTTCAACTGGAGATCCGAATTGAATGCCTTTGCAGAAGTTAACTAGGTTTTCTTCTGAGTTTAGTGTTATGGTTTGAATTATATCTGTTCTAAATTCCTTTGATTTTGGGTCAACATCAAAGCCTAGTTTTTCAAGCATTGCGCTCGCAAAGGTCATTGTTTTTAAGCTTGAGCTAACAACGCTTGGTGCATTGTGTAAACCTTTGAACAATGAAAAGTTTTGGTTTAAGTTTGCTCCAATTTCTTTTGCTAAGCCTGGGGCTGAAAAATGCTCTGCAATGTCGTTTACTAAATCTTTTCTTCCAACAACATATCCTCCAGTTCTTGCCTCTCCACCACCCAAATTTTTAAGCAAAGAACCAACAAGAATATCAGCGCCAACATGTGTTGGTTCTTTATCTTCAACAAAGTCGCCATAGCAATTATCAACCATTATAATTACGTTTGGGTCGGTTTCTTTAATTGATTTGCAAACTTCTTCAATTTGGCTAATAGTTAAACTTTTTCTTTGAGAGTAACCTCTTGATCTTTGAATCTCAACCAGTTTGACTTTTGATTGTTTTAATCGTTGAGTTATTTTATCAATATCGAATTTGCTATCAATTAAATCAATCTGTTCGTATTTAATACCTTTTTGAATAAGAGAATTTTTGCTATCTCCGGTTAAGCCAATAACGGTTTTTAAAGAATCATATGGTTCGCCTGAAATAGAAATGAATGTGTCGCCATAATTAAGCA
The DNA here is from genome assembly GCA_045638985.1 of Clostridia bacterium. Lineage (GTDB taxonomy): Bacteria > Bacillota > Clostridia > Christensenellales > UBA1242 > UBA11490. Next base: position 2,117 of record JAZUCB010000065.1, on the reverse strand, counting down.
ATCCAAATAAAGTTAAAGAAAGGGCGTGAGTTCCACTCATTATTTGGCAACGAACAAGGGCATCTTCTGCTCCGAATATTTGGGCGTACATGTTTTCAAGTTTTTCTCTGCCGGCATCGTAGTAGCCATAACCGGTTATTTCACAAAAATCTGAAGTTGAAACTGCGTTATCTTGAAAAGCTTTTAAAACTTTAGAACTCCATAGCATTGAGTTGTTTTCAAAGTTTTGAAAAATGGGTTGAAGTTCTTTTTCAACTTCTTCAGATAGTTTAATTAATTTTTCATCAATATCGTAATCAAAATACATAATTTTATCCTTTATTATTTTTACTTATTAACATTCATTGCTTATTTAATATCGTGTTTATTTTACTATTATGGAATGGGTTTGTAAATAGATTTTTTGAAAATGAGGATTTGGATTTAAAAGGGTGGAGTGATGACGTGATGACGTGGTGGAGTGTGGAAGTGATGTGGTGAGGAAGAGGTGGTGGGAGAGGGAATTACAAATTGTTTAAAAAGGTTGATGTATGTGGGTAATAGTGTTGGAGAAAGTTTGTTGGTTGGGGTGGAAGAAGAGGAGAGTGATGGGAGTGGGAAGTTGCCCCAGCGCATGCTGGGTGAACCCCTGCTGTGTGCAGGGGTGAGAGTTTTGATTTATCAAAACGCAACTTCACATATACTTATATAATAACTTAAGTGTATATATAATATAATAATACATTATAATGGTTGGCGAGGGTAAAGAAAGCCAACATATAAAAAATTATCAAAAGATATTGACACAATTATTAAAAAACTATAAAATATCATAGAAGTTAAAAAAGGAAGATTTATTTATGATAGACGTTAATAGCATTAAAAATGGAATGACTTTATTAATTGAAGGAAACATTTATCAAATTGTTGAGTTTTTGCATGTTAAACCAGGAAAGGGTTCTGCATTTATGAAAACCAAAATTAGAAACTTAAGAACAGGAACAACTATTGAAAGAACATTTAACACAAACGTTAAATTTGAAGAAGCAAGGATTGATAGAAAAACTGTTCAATATTTATATAACGATGGTGAAACATATTATTTCATGGATATGGCAACATTCGAGCAATTTGAATTAACTAAAGAACAAATTGGAGATACAAAAGAATATTTAATTGAAAACATGAATGTTGATATAACTCAATATCAAAATGAGTTGCTTGGTATCACATTGCCAGAAAAAATGGAATTCACAATTGTTAGAACAGAACCAGCTGTTAAAGGTGGAACTCAAACAAACGCAACTAAAGAAGCGTTCACCGAAACAGGTTTAATGGTTAGAGTTCCATTGTTTATTGAGCAAGATGAAAAGATTATTGTTTCAACTGCTGATGGTAAATACGTTTCAAGGGCTTAATTGTTAAGTCCTTTTTTGTTTGAGGAGGGTTTTATGAAAAATAAAGTTGCACTTATAACTGGCGCCTCTGGCGGAATTGGAAGTGAAATAGCAAGAACATTAGCGTTAGCAGGTTATAATTTAGCATTAACATATAATTCTAATAAAAAAAGCGTTGATAAGTTAATAGACGAATTTAAAAATTATAAAATTGATTGTATAGGAATTAAATGCGATATCTCAAAAGAAGATGAAGTTAAAAATATGGTTGAAAAAACTATGCACAAATTTGAAAGAATTGACGTTTTAGTTAATAATGCAGGCATAGCGAGCGACCATTTGTTTTATGATAAAACAGCTGAGATATTTAAAAACACATTAAATATTAATTTGGTGGGAACTTTTTTAGTTAGCAAATATGTTGGTGAGATTATGCATGGTAACAAATATGGCAAAATTATAAACATAACTTCAACTAATGGTATAAACACATATTTCCCGATGTGTTTGGATTATGATGCATCTAAGGCTGGCGTTGTTTCGCTTACTCATAATTTAGCAATTCAATTTGCGCCATATGTTAATGTTAATGCAATTGCTCCTGGTTTTATTGCAACAGAAAATGAAATAAAAGATATGGACGATGAATATATTGAGAGTGAAAAAGAAAAAATAATGCTTAAGAGAGTGGGCAGAGAAAAAGATGTTGCAAACTTAGTTAAGTTTTTAGCTAGTGATGAA
>JAZUCB010000064.1:0-1033 GCA_045638985.1 Clostridia bacterium | reverse complement strand
CCTCTTTCTCATCAACAATTTGTTTATCAAAACCAATACACATCTCTTCACCTAAAAAAGCACTATGTTTATACACTATATCAATATTTTTAAAATCTGCATTTTCATACACATCTTCTGGCAAAGCCTCATAAGCAAGTTCCAAATATTTAACATTATTAACATGTCCATTCGTATCAATATCTCTTCTTTGCACAATATGTTTATATCCATATTGAACATCACTCGGTTCTCTTAATTTAGGAAAATCATCTTCAAATAACATTCTATCATCTTCATCATATAACGAAGCAATTTCCTCAATATCACGAACCATTTTTTTAGTTTCAATATCAACTAAAACCCACTTAGTTGAAATAATAGCAACAACCTCACCTTGTTCATTATACACTTCATAATTTCTTATTGAATACAAACTCGTATGCATCGCAGGCCAAGTTTTAACTTTAAAAGTTTCGCTCCAACGAATCTCTTTAAACTTTTTAACTCTCCAATTTAATAAAATCCACGCACCTCTTGGAGTCAACATACTTCCAAAAATCTTTTTAGTTTGAAACCCACCTAACTCTTGCAAATGTCTCAATAATCCAACATTAGAAATTTCCCATTTATTATTTATATCTCCATACATCGCTAAAAATTCATACTCATAAACTGCTTTTTCATTTTGCATTTTAAATTACATCCCTTTCTAGTCTTATTTAATCAAATCCATAATCTTAGCCTTTGACACCAAACCTAACGAACTATTAACCACATTACCATTTTTAAAAACTAATAATGTAGGTATGCTCATAATATCAAATTTAATTGCTAAATCTCTTGCTTCATCTATATTAACTTTACAAACTTTAACATCACTAACTTCATTAGCCACTTCATCAACAATTGGTGATAACATTTTACAAGGGCCACACCAATCAGCATAAAAATCTACTAAAACTGTTTTATCAGCTTGTAAAACTTCCCTTTCAAAATTTTCTTCATTCACTTTAATAACTGACATAAGTAAAATCCTCCTTTAAATTAATTA
>JAZUCB010000063.1:0-2338 GCA_045638985.1 Clostridia bacterium | reverse complement strand
AAAGAAAATTTTCTTTTTAAAGCTTTATTTTGTTCAATTTATGATTAATCATTTTTAATATTTAGTTTGATTTGTTATAATTACTCTGATTATATAATTTGAGGACTAATAACTTATGGAATTAATTGAAAAAATTGTTTATCAAATTAAAAACAATAATTTGGATAATTTTGATTATGATTTTGTTTTGTTTCAACTTTGCGTTTTAAATAATAAGCCTTTTAATGAAATGAAAGAGGTTTTAGATGAGCTTTTAAATGCAGGAAAAGTAACTTTAAAAAACGAAAAGGTTGATCCGATTAAAATGAGTGAAGATGCGAGCAGAGATGAAAGTGATTCATTTCAAGATGCTGTTGAAGAAGCTCATTTAATTCTTTCACGAAAAGATAAAAAGGCAAACTCTAAAAAGAATTTATATAGAGTTGAAGGAATTTTGCAAGGCACTATTGGTGGCTATGGTTTTGTTATTCCTGATGATAGAACTATTGAAGATATTTTTATTCCTGAGAAAGAATTGAAGGGTGCTTTAAATAACGATAGAGTTGTTTGCGAAGTTAGAAGAACTAATGGCCGCAGAAAAGAGGGTAAAATTGTTCAAATAGTTGAGCGTTCAACAAACGTTATTGTTGGTAAAATTGTTTTCAATAAAAAGAACGCTTATGTTGAGCCAGATGACGTTAAATTTGGTGCTGATATATTTGTTCCTTTGAATAAAACTTTGCACGCGAATAATGGCGACAAAGTTGTTTGCAAAATAGAAAGGTTTTATGCAAATAAGAAAAATCCAGAGGGGATTGTTGTTGAAGTTTTAGGTGCTCCAGATGAAATTGAAACTGAAGTTTTAGCTTTGGTTAGAAGTTATAATCTTTATGAGAATTTTCCTAAAAATGTTCAAGAAGAAGCTAGCAAAGTTCCAGCTGAAATAAAATTAAAAGATTATCCTAATAGATATGATTTCACAAAAGAAATTTGTTTTACTATTGATGGTGAAGATAGCAGAGACTTAGATGATGCTATTTCGCTAACAACTAATAAAGACGGAAATAGAGTTTTGGGTGTGCATATTGCCGATGTTGGTGAATATGTTAAGAGAAATAGCGTTATTGATAAAGAAGCTTTTAAAAGAGCAACTAGCGTTTATTTTCCTAGCCTTGTGTTACCAATGTTACCAAGAGAATTAAGTAACGGAATATGCTCGCTAAATGAAGGCGTAAATAGGCTTGCTATTTCAGTTTTTATTGAATACGATAAAGACGCTAAGGTTTTGGGATTTAACCTTTATGAGAGTGTTATTAAGTCTGCAAAGAGATTTACTTACACTGAGGTTCAAAAGATCTTAGAGGGTGATGAGGAAGCAACTTCAAATAATAAAAAATTTGCAAAAACGTTAATTGAAATGGATGTTTTGGCAAAGCAATTGTTTAAGCATAGAGATGCAAATGGTGGCATTGAGTTTAAAATTCCTGAAGTTGAAATAATTACCGATAGTTTGGGTAAAGTTATTGAAATAAATAAAAAGATGCAAAATGATAGCAACAAGTTAATTGAAGCATTTATGGTTGCTGCAAATGAAGTTATTGCTGAGCATTTCTGCAAAAATAAAGTTCCATTTGTTTATAGAATTCACGAAACTCCAGATGGTGAAAAGATGGATAGTTTCTTAAAATATGCAAGAACTTTGGGGGTTGTTTCTAATGTTAATCCTAACAAAGTTCGACCAAAAGATTTGCAAGTTATTTTAAGAGATATTGAGGGCAAACCTTGCGAATATGCTGTTAATAAAATTTGCTTAAGGTCTATGCAAAAAGCTAAATATAGCCCACTTTGCCTTGGTCACTTTGGTATTGCAAGCACATTCTATTGTCATTTCACATCTCCAATTAGAAGATATCCTGACTTAACGATTCATAGAATTATTAAAGACCATTTGCATGGTGAATTGAGAGATAATAATTTAATTGAAACAAAGAAATTTGTGGCATCTAGTTCTTTGCAATCTTCTAATAGGGAAGTTGTTGCAGATAAAGTTGAAAGAGATGTTGATGATTTATATAAAGCATTCTATATGAAAGATAGGATTTTGGAAGAGTTTGATGCTGTTGTTAGTGGAGTTACTTCATTTGGTTGCTTTGTTGCTTTAGACAACACAGTTGAGGGAATGATTGATGTTAATGATTTGCCTGGTTCTGGCTATGTTTTTGAAGAAGAACATCATCAATTAAACAATGGTTCAAATAAATATTATTTAGGCAAACAAGTTAGAGTTAAATTAATTAGCGTTGAATTAAGTACTAGAAAAATAAGTCGGATCGTAGCCATGTCGTTCTGTGAGCCAAGG
>JAZUCB010000062.1:0-2444 GCA_045638985.1 Clostridia bacterium | reverse complement strand
CTCATTTAATTCATATTTAGCAATTGCACACTCTTCAATATTTAAAACATTCTTAGTATTTTTCTTAAAATACCCCACAACAGTTTTATTATTTATTTTTTCAACTTGAAAAGCACATTTATTTCTATAATTATATTTTTGAAGCGATGGAATTGCTGGTTGTATTGAAACCATAATTTTTGCAATTTTTTGAATTGTTGATGCAAGATTTTGCTCTTTATATAAAAGTGATTTATTGTATTCTAAATGCTGTAACTCACACCCACCGCAAATTGAGTAATAAGGGCAAATATTTTTAACTCTATCTTCACTTTTTTTTAATACTTTATCTAATTTATATAAGTTATATTTTTTATATTCTTTTTCCAATGAAACATCAACAATTTCTGATGGTAATGCAAAAGGGATAAACGCAATTTTACCATCAACAATTGCAACCCCTTCTGCATTTGAACCCAGCCTTAAAACATTAACTCCTTTAACCTCTTGCATTACTCAGTTCCTTTTAAAACCATCTTACAATAATAAATATTTCCATCAACCAATTCCACCACTGCATTTTCATTGTTAACATCTAAAATAGCATTATTCAAATCTCTATAAGCAAATAAACTATATATAGTTTCATTAAACTCATATTCATCTAATAAGTTTTCTGCTGTTTTTTCTGCAACTATTATTAATTTACTTATTATTTTTTCTTGATTTTTATCTATCTTAGACAAACTGTTAGCGACATAATCATAGTTAATTAACAACACAACATTTGCTTTTTCATTATAAATCAAATAATTTTTAGTACTAAAAATAACTTTATCAGAGTTTGTTATATTTGGAATTTCTCCTTTAAACTCAAGAATCACCAAGTTCACATTGTTTTCATCTAACACAAAAGCACCTTTACCAATTTCAACAACTGTTTCTGGAACAATAATTTTTGATAAATTTTCAGATAATATTCCCATAAATGCAAAAGCACCAACTTTTGTTATTGTCTGCTCAATAACAAATTCATTATTTGCAAATTCATGATTATATCCACTAACAACAGTTAATATTGCAATTCTATTTGCTTCCAAATCTAATTCATATAAGATGCCATCTTCAATTGCGTATTTTCCATTATCTGTTACATCAACATTTATATCAGTTGCAAAGTTATAAATTATAATATTTTCTAATCCAACAATTGCAAATGCACCATCTAATATTGAATCAATAGAACTGTTAATTTTTATCGTTTTAATACCAGAACCATAGCCATCAAAAGCAAACTGCATAAAAGCAAATAAACCAACACTAACTAATCTATTTGGTAATTCAACAACATATGAGTCTTCAATGGTTTTAGGCTTTTTACTATTACCAGCATAATCTGTTCTATTATTAATTTCAGTTGCAGAATAAATACCCGAACCAGCATTTCCCCAATTTCTCATTGAATCATAGAAAGCATAATCATCAATTACCAATTCTATCTCACCACCAGTTTCAAAGGTAAGATTTTTAATGTAAGCACCCTCAAAAGCGCGAACACCAATATATTCAACACTATTTCCAATGCAAACATCTTCAAGTAATGTGTTTTTAAATGCACCCTCGCCTATATAATTTAGTTCGTTTAATTCACCAATACTAAACTTTTCAAAATAAAGCAAATTTGCAAAAGCATAGTCATCAATGTATTTTATGCTTGTGTTGTAAATAAATTCATCATTATTAATTGCTCCAACAAAACCAATAATTTTTAAATTTAAATTATTGTTTGTTTTACCAAAAGCGGCCTTTCCAACAATTTCAATTGTATTATTTACAAATATCTGAACATTACTTGAATAATCAGAGAAGGCAAAATCTGCTATTTCTAATACTTTATATCCCAAATAGTATTCTGGTAAATAACAAACAACATAATCCACTCCGCCGATGTTAACAGTTTCACCAATAGCATTTCTACCATCAGTTATAAGCGCATAGCCATCGGCCTTATTAACTTCAAGAGTTAAATTATTTTTATTATACCATACGCTTTCAAACACTGTTGATTCTAATATTGCATTACTAAAATCAAATGGTTGATCCTCACCTTGCTTTTTCCAATAAGCTAAATATTTATTTTCATCTGTTAATCTATTATCAGGTAACACTTGTTCGCCTGCATCAATATATTGATAAACAGTTTCACTTGTTAGTGTGTTAAGAAATGATATTGTTATTTCATTTGTATAATGTTTTTGATCAAAAACAGGAGTAAATTCAACATCTTTTACAATTAAATATTCATCTCCTGATTGATAAATATTTTCACCATCACTCCAACCTTTAAATTCGAACCTATCTTTAACATATAAATTTTCTGGTAAAACTATTTTTTCACCTACAGTATAATACCCCTCATCAAACTCAGGTTCGTAACCTTTAATTGCATCATCAAATCCTTTATA
>JAZUCB010000061.1:0-1508 GCA_045638985.1 Clostridia bacterium | reverse complement strand
TGTTGTTGTGGACTGTGGTTTATCGTTCCCTACAGATGACATGCTGGGGATTGACCTTGTCATTCCGGATGTCACATATCTGAAAAATAATGTGGAAAAAGTAAAGGGATTTGTGATCACACACGGTCATGAAGATCATATTGGTGCAATCCCTTATTTGATGCACGATATTAATGTTCCAATTTATGGAAGTAGGTTAACTTGCGCATTGGTGGAAAACAAATTGCGTGAGCATAGAAATGCAAAATGTAAACCAATGGTTGTTAAAACTAAAAGCGTTATTAAAGCAGGTTGCTTTAGTGTTGAGTTTATTAAAGTTACACATAGCATTAGTGGTGCAATGGGGTTGATTATAACAACACCTGCTGGCGTTATATTCCATTCTGGTGACTTTAAGATGGATTTCACTCCAATTGATGGTGAAAGCATGGATTTAATTAGGTTGGCTGAATTAAGCAAAAAAGGTGTTTTGCTTTTAATGGCTGATTCAACTAATGCTGAAAAACCAGGTTTTAGTATGAGTGAAAAAAGGGTTGGTCAAACTTTAGAAGGTTTGTTTGCCCAAAATAAAGAAAATAGAATTATAATTGCAACTTTTGCTTCTAATATTCATAGAATTCAACAAATTTTAGACATATCTGAAAAATATGGCAGAAAAGTTATGTTTTCAGGAAGAAGCATGTTAAATGTTTGCGAAACTGCAAGCAAAATAGGTGAGTTAAAATATAACAGAGAAAATATTGCTGATATAAATAGTGCAGATAAATATGATGATAGCAAAATTTGCATAATTTGCACAGGTAGCCAAGGCGAGCCAAATAGTGCTTTATCTAGAATGGCTAATGGTGAGTTTCCAAAAGTTGAAATAACTCCAAACGACTATGTTATTTTCTCTGCATCTACTATTCCTGGTAATGAAACAGAGATTGGTGAAGTTATTAACGCTCTTTATAAGAGAGGGGCAAGAGTTATTTACGAAAAATTAGCAGACGTTCACGTTAGTGGCCATGCTTACCAAGAAGAATTAAAAATTATTCATTCAATTTTAAAACCAAAGTTTTTTATTCCTTGCCACGGTGAATTCCGTCATTTAAAAGCACACGCTGATGTTGCTATGGATTTAGGAATGAATAAAAGAAATATTATTATTCCTGATCTTGGTGATAGAATTAACATAACAGGAAATAGCATTAAAAAGTTAACTCCAGTTCCATCAGGAATTAAGTTGATTGATGGATTAGATATTTCTGAAGCTAATGACGTTGTTCAAAAAGATAGAATGCAATTAGCAACAGAAGGTTTGTGTGTTGTTGTTGTAACTATTTCTGCAAAAACAGGAGCTTTAACAAGTAAGCCAGATATAATAACAAGAGGTTTTGCATATTCTAACAACACAAATAATGATTTGATGGAAGATGCAAAGAATTTGCTTATTAACACAATTGTTGAATGCAATTTCAAAACTAAAGAGTTTAATGCAATTAAAGCTCAAATAAGAAAAACTCTTA
>JAZUCB010000060.1:0-1493 GCA_045638985.1 Clostridia bacterium | reverse complement strand
GGGGTGTGATATGAAATCTTTCAAATATTTTGAAGGATTTTTTTCTTCTCAATTTAATGTTTTAAATATTGATTTGTATGGGTTTGGTGAAAGTGAATTGCCATCGTCTATTTTGGGTGTTTATGATTATGCAAAAAATATTTATTTGCTTATAAAAAAATTTAAATATAATAAATTGATAATAATTTGCCATTCTTTTGGGTTTAGAATTGCCACGTTGTTGTTAACTTGTTTCGATCTTGAAGTTTCGGAATTGGTCGTTACTGGTGGGGCTGGGTTGAAGCCAAGATTTAATTTAAAAGTAAAGTTAAAAATATGTTTATATAAGTTACTGAAAAATAGAATAAAACTAAAAAGAAAATATGTTGGTAGTGATGATTATAAAAGTTTGAACTTTCAAATGAAAAAAGTTTTTGTTGCTGTGGTTAATCAACACTTAAATTATTTGATTAAAGATATAAAAGCTAAAACATTTTTGTTTTGGGGAATGGGTGATAAGGATACTCCAATTTATATGGCTAGAAAGTTAAATAAATTAATTGTTGGTTCTAAATTGAAAATTGTTAGAGGTGGGCATTTTGCTTTTATTGAAAATAGGATTTATTTTGCAGAAAGTGTTTTAAAATTTATTTTAGGTAATTAAATTTTTAACAAATAATAATGTGAAAAAATATATATATTAGTATGATGGTGAGTAGCATAATTATTTGTTTTTTTGTTCAGTGTTTGATTGGTCTGTGTTTTATTTGTAATTTTTTACCATATATTCAAAGTGAAAATTATAGTATAAAATTTGGCTTAAAGCGATATGTTAAAACAAGAAAGAAGAGGCATATTCTTATATGGTTCTTATTGCTTATAATAAATATAGTTTTGACTGTTTTAGGTGTGTTAGGTGTATGGCTTTATTGTAATTTGGTGCAACTATTGTTAGTGGGATTGTTGTTGTTTAATTTATGTTGTTCAAAAAATAAGTTAAAACTTATTGTTACAAAAAGAATAAAAAGATTGATTGTTTTTTTTGTTTTTATGTTTATTGGAGTTTATATTCTTGAATTAATTTTATTTTTTAATGAATATTTAGATGCTAAATACATTCTAGTTTTATCTTCAATAATATCTGTTATAACAAGTCACTTTGCGTTTTTTTGTTCTGTTTTCCTTGAAAAAATAATTGCAAAAAAATATATTCTAAAGGCACAAAAGAAGTTGAGCACTATAAAAAACTTGAAGGTTGTTGGAATTGTTGGTAGTTACGCGAAAACGTCTATAAAAGTGTTTTTACAACAAATTTTATCAGCTAAATATAAAGTTTGTGCGACGCCTAAAAACTATAATACTATGCTTGGAATATCGAAAACTATTTTAGAAAATTTATATATCACAGATGAAGTTTTACTTCTTGAAATTGGAGCTGATAGGAAAAATGATATTAAAAAAATATTAAAAAAATTCAATGTTGATTTAGCAATTTTAACTGGGGTGAATAATCA
>JAZUCB010000059.1:0-4012 GCA_045638985.1 Clostridia bacterium | reverse complement strand
ATAATTTATGATTTTGATGGAACATTAAGCCCAAAATTTATGCAAGAATATGGTTTAACTGATGCGTTAGGTTATAAGGATTCTTTTGAATATTTTGAAGATGCAAATAGCCTAGTTGAAAAGCATAATATGGATTTAATTTTAGGGGCACTACTTGCTTTTCAAAAAAGAGCAAAAGAAAATAAGATTAAAATAACAAAAGAATGGTTTGAAAAAATTGCGCAAAACATTGAATTTTATAATGGCGTTGAAGAATATTTTAATAAAATAAATGAATATGGAAAAAACAAAGGCATTTGCGTTGAACACTATATTATTAGTAGTGGGCATAAAGAAGTTATTGATGCAACTCCAATTGCAAAATATTTCAAAATTATTTATGGTTCTTTTTTTGCATATGATGAAAATGGTGAAGCTTTTTATCCAGCGCAAGCAATTAACTCAAACAATAAAGTTCAATTTCTTTTTAGAATAGAAAAGAACGCTTTTGATTACACTGACGATAAAATAAACAAATTTTTAGTTGATAAAAAGCGTTTTCCTTTTAACAATATGGTTTATATTGGTGATGGCTACACCGATATTCCTTGCATGAAAGTAACAAAAGAAAATGGTGGAACAAGCATTGCAGTTTATAATTTGGAAAATAAAAAAGCAAAGCAAAGCGCTGAAGAAATTTTAAAAGATGGAAGAGTGAGCTTTATTGCTCCTGCAGACTATTCTGAAAACAGTGAGCTATTTAGCTATTTAAAAGAAGTTATTGATAGCATATCTTCGTGTGAATAATATATAAGTTTAATTAAGAAAAAACACTTAAAATATTTTAGCAATTCGCTATTTTGCTTTAAGTGTTTTATTTTTTAAACTTTATATGAAATAGGGTGAATTTCATGGGCAGTGCTTGAGGGGTCGATTAATCGAAGTTCTTGAGTTTGCATAACAACTGCACGTTTAATAATGTTATTGCCATATTTATTTCTAAGCTTTTCAACTGTTTTATCTATATTTTCTTTTTTTTCTAATTCTTTAAAATTAAAAAACATATTCATCTGGGTTGGCTGATCGCTAAAATCCTTTATTCTAACGCCTAATGCTCTAATGGGAAGTTTCCAATCATAGCATGCGTTTATTAGTTTTAAAGCGTTTTCTGCTAAGTCTTGAACGTTGCTAATGGGGTATGGAAGTTTGGCTTGCCGTTCATAACTTAGCAAATTATTGGTTTTAATAAAAACTTGAACTTCTTTCGCCCAAACCCCATGTTTTCTTGCTCGGCTTATAATGGTTTCGCAGAGGGTGAAAACCACGCTTTCAATTTGCTTTTCGGTTTTTAAATCAACAGGGCATGTAACGCTATTTCCAATTGATTTAATTGGGTAATGCTCATTTGCGTTTAAAACCTCAGAAGAATCAAGCCCGTTAGCAAACTCCCATAAGGTTCTGCCGTTTTTGCCCAAAATTAGTTCTAGAGAATGCAATGGAGCGAGTGCTAAATCTCTAATAGTTTTAATATTTAACTTTTCTAATTTTTTTTCGGTTTTAGACCCAACAAAAAGAAGCTTGCTTACTGGCAATGGCCAAATTTTATATTGAAAATCGCCTGGGGTTATAATAGAAACGTGGTCAGCCTCTTTTAAATCACTTCCCAGTTTTGCAAATATTTTATTAAAACTAAGCCCAATATAAACAACTAAGCCACATTCTTTTAAAACTTGCTTATAAATCATTTCTGCAATTTCAACTGCATCTTTCCAGGTGCTAACTGTTTTTGAAATATCAATCCATGCTTCATCAATGCCAAAACTTTCAACTTTATCGGAGTGTTCTTTATAAATTGCTTTAACCTTTTTTGAAATAGCATTGTATTTATCAAAATTGGCAGTTATGGCTTTAAATTCAACGCCTCTGCACTTTTCTTTTGCTTCCCAAATAACATCTCCAGTTTTAACGCCTAAGCTTTTAGCAAGGTTGTTTTTTGCCAAAACAACTCCATGCCTTTTGCTGGCATCTCCACATATAACTAACGCAACTTTTTCTAGTTCAGGGTTTTCCATGCACTCAACGCTTGCATAAAAATTTGTTAAATCGCTATGAAGAATAAATCGATTTTTTCGCATGGCTTTCTCCTTTAAGTTAGTTAGTTAGTTAGTTAGTTAGTTAGTTAGTTAGTTAGTTAGTTAGTTAGTTAGTTAGTTAGTTAGTTAGAACATGTGTTCTAATTATAAACCATAAAAATCAAAATGTAAATAGTTTTAAGTTATCTTTTTAATAAAATATTTTTTTAAATTAATCAACATTTTTATTTAATAAAAAACACCCCCAAAAAAAATTGAATGTGAGTGATAGAGAAAAAGTAAACATTAATCTTAAAAAAGTTGGCTATTGACAAGGCAAAACTTCAATGTTATAATTAAATCACTAAGAAATCAGGGGGAATATATGGATATTAGTAGTAATTTAAAGTTTAAGAACTTGGAAGCAATTGAAGACCCTAAAAATGTTAATTTTATTTCAGCAGTTAGAGTTCCAAGTAAGAAGCATTTATCAGGAACGGCTTTGGCTTTAGAGGCTGGTTTGGTTAATAATGGTAAGGCAGTTGTAATAACTGAGCCAAAAGGAACTTTTACTTTTCCATTTGAGCCTTTTTTTCAATTAAGAAGTGAAATGGGAAGATTTTATATAGCAAATTTTGCAATGCTTAACGAGAATGTTTGCGTTAACTCAATGAATTTTAATGGATTTAACTATGTTCAAGATGAACAAGATAAAAAATTTACTGGAATTGTTGCAAAGTTCAAAGATGGAAGCGAGTGGAGATTATTGAGTATTAGAAATTCTGCAATGGCAACAGGTGAGGCAAAAAGACTTCAAAAATTAGAAGAATCTATTTTTAATATTCAAAAAAATCAAGAAGATTTAGCTAAGCAAAGAACCAAAGAGGCAGGTTTGCCAGATGGAGAATTTGCAGGAGTGCAAATTGATTCAGATGTTGAAGAACATGAAGATTATTTATCAAAAATCCAAGCAGGTGCAGAAACTTTTAATGCAGAAATGGAAGATGGCGCAACTTTTGATAAAGGCGAGCTTCACATTGAAAGCGGTGGAATGGAAACATTTGAGTAATTAAAAATTTAAGTTACTAAATTTAATAAATTATGATAAGTTGAGTAAATTAACTCTGCAAGGGTTGTTTAATCAACTTATTTTTTTATAAAAAAAATCCACAGGGTAAAACTTGTGGATTTTTAATTTTATTGAATTATAAATAATAAATTTTTTAGTTTAATTTGGATTATAAACCAATTGAGAAATTAAAATTGAAACTTCAAAAGGCTCTGTTACGGTTGAGCAAGTTCTAGTTGTGAAAACTAGTTTTGTTCCTATTGCGTAGCCGGTTGAATCATCATATAAACTTTGAATTTTTTCTGGTGTTATATCTTTTGTTGCAATTGTTTCAACTAGTTCATATTTATCATCTTCAGTTAATTCTTCGTTGTATCTATAAACCTCAATTTTAGAAACAACACTTTCTTGATTGGTTAAATAATTGAATTGTTTTGATCCGTTAACATAGTGAACATTTTTAGAATCAATTGCTGAAACATATGTAATTAATGTTTGAGTTACTTGCTCTAAATAGCCAGAACCTAAAGCGATTTGGTTTTCAGTTAAATAACCTTGAGAGAAAGTTATACCAATTGTTTTTCTGCCTTCAATATAACCAAATTGATTCAAATTTCTATTTTCAGTTTTTCTAAGTGCTACGTATGTTTGGAAAACATGGTCAACAGGAATTGCAAAGCCTAAACCTTCAACGCCTTCTCCACTTGCTTTTGCTTTAACCATTCCAACAAGTTCGCCGTTATAGTTAAAAACGCCACCACCTGAATTTCCTCTGTTGATTGTTGCAGTTAGTTGGTTTAAAACGCAATCAATGCCTTCAACATTTAATTCTCTGCCTTTTGCGCTAACAATTCCAGTTGAAACGCTTCCTCCCAAAACTCCAAGAGGGTTC
>JAZUCB010000058.1:0-2292 GCA_045638985.1 Clostridia bacterium | reverse complement strand
TATTTATTGTTGGTGATGCTAATTATGCCCGAAATTATGCACTAAAAAATATGCTTGCAAAATATTTAAAAACATTAACATATAAGGATAATAAAATTAGTAATTCTATATCATCATTTTGCAAAAATATTAGTATTGATTTAAAAAATGAGGATGAATTAGAGTCAACAATACCAGTTGGCTCAATCCCATTAACATCTGAATTATGTGAATTTAATGGGTTTTGTTTTAAAAGTGTTGATAAAATTTACTTTTTCTTACCAAATGATTTAGATTCTTTAACTATTTTATTTCCACAAATAGAACAAATTTTATTAAAAATTCAGCAATCTAAATATAAAATTGCAACTATAAAAACATTCGGAATAACAGATAAAGATTTATTGAATCTTCTTAAAGATCAAATATTAAATAAAGATTTTCTTATAACAACTTATGCAGATAATCTTGATATAACAACCACCATTAGATATTTAACTGATTTGGATCAGGCTTATGTTGAAAATTTTATTTCAGAAATTTATACCATTCTAAATAAATATATTTATGCCGATGAAGACTTGTCGTTATATCAAGTTGTTTATGACTTATTAAAATTAACAAAAAAGAAAATTTGCATATGTGAATCATCTTCGTATGCGTTAATAACGAATGAATTTTTGAAATGTAAACATGATGCAAGCAGATTTATAGCCAGTTCAGTTTTATATGCGGATGAAAGATCGTTGCAAGCATTATTAAATATTAATCAAGGTGTTTTAAGTCAATATGGATTAGCTAGCGTTGAATTAACTTATGAATTGTGTGTTGAAATGCTTCAAAAGTTTAAATGCGATTATGTTGTGTGCACGTGTGGCCAGATGTTCTTATCAAACAGTAAGTTTGAGCCTTCCAAATGTTTGATTGGTGTTGGCGATAATGAAGGTATTCATGTTTATAAAAACAATTTTACGGGAAATAAAGATGATGTTTTAAATAATATTGCAAAAAGTGCAATGTTTTATTTAATTAAGAAAATCAAACAAAATGATTTACTCAATCAAAATTTAATTTAATTAATGGAGAATATTATGGATGAAGCGAAAAAGAAAGCTTTAGAACAAGCTTTATTGCATATAGAAAAACAGTTTGGTAAAGGCTCAATAATGAAATTGAGTGAAAGTGCATCAACTGCTATTGATGTTATTCCAACTGGTTGTTTAACTTTGGATTATGCTTTAGGAATTGGAGGAGTTCCAAAAGGTAGGATTATTGAAATATATGGTCCTGAAAGTTCTGGAAAAACAACGGTTTCTTTGCATATTCTTGCAGAAGCACAAAAAAATGGTGGAGCTGCTGCGTTTATTGATGCAGAGCATGCATTAGATCCTCAATACGCTGAAAAATTGGGTGTTCAGATTGATGATTTATATATAAGTCAACCAGACACAGGTGAACAAGCGTTAGACATTTGTGAGGCACTTGTTAGAAGTGGTGCAATGGATGTTATTGTTATTGACTCTGTTGCTGCTTTAACTCCAAAAGCAGAAATTGATGGTGAAATGGGTGATAACTTCATTGGATCTCATGCACGTTTGATGAGCCAAGCTTTAAGAAAACTTACAGGTGTTATTAATAAAAGTAAAACTTGTGTAGTTTTTATTAACCAATTAAGAGATAAGATTGGAGTTATTTATGGAAGTCCTGAAACCACAACTGGTGGTAAGGCATTGAAATTTTATTCTAGTATAAGATTAGATGTTCGTAAAACGGATGTGATAAAAGATGGATCTGAAATAATTGGTAATAAAACAAAAATTAAAGTTGTTAAAAATAAAATGGCTCCGCCATTCAAAGTGGCCGAATTTGATATTTTATATGGTGTTGGAATTGATAAAGAGGGTTGCGTTATTGATATGGCAGTTGCCTCAGATATTATTCAAAAGAGTGGTTCTTGGTATTCATATAATGATGCAAAAATTGGTCAAGGTCGAGAGTCTGTTAAAAAGTTTTTGCATGAAAATGAAGATGTTTATGAAGAAATTTCAAACAAAGTTAGAGAAGTTATGAAAAATATGTAATAAAAAGGCTAGATGTTTAATCATCTAGCTTTTTGTCAATATATATACTGTTTTTGGTTAAAATATATTCGTTTTCTGAGTTGTTATTTAAATTTTTAACAATTATTTCATATTTGTCATTACTTAAATTATCAAAAATATAGTAAGAATTGTGTTTATTTGCAATTATTAACTCGTTTGTAGTTAAATTTTTTAAATTAATTTCTATATCCTTTATGTGATTTGAATTAAT
>JAZUCB010000057.1:0-5350 GCA_045638985.1 Clostridia bacterium | reverse complement strand
GGAACAGTTAAGTCAAATAATACTACTGAGAATTCAGCAGGAGGATTAATTGGTAGTATTAATGGAAGCGATGATTATGGATTTGCAACAGTTAATATTGGAAATGCAAGCAAATTAATTATCGTTAATGGCGCAACCATAGTAGGAACTTCTGCAAATTGCACATCTGCAGGTGGTGCTATTGGTAAATTAAATGGAAGCTTAATAATGCAAAATGTTGTTAATGAAAGTGTTATCAATGCATCAAATATTACGAATGCTGGTGGATTAATTGGACTAATTGAAGGTGGTAACTCAAGCATAAGTGGATCTAATGAAAGTGCAATAAACTCTACTGATAATGCTGGTGGATTGGTTGGATTTGTTAAAGGTGGAGAAGTAAACATAAGCGGAATTAATAATGGTGCAATAAACTCAACACAAAACGCAGGTGGAGTGATTGGAAAAATTGCATTAACAGCATCTGCTGATTCAATAACATTGGCAGGAGAAAATAATGCTAATATCGGTCAAACAAATGGAACATTCTCTGGAGGAATAGTTGGAAGAACTGATATAAACGCAGGGACCTTAAATATTAGTTCAGAAACTGGAAGTTCTAATTTAGCAAATAAAGGAAACGTTAAAGGAACTGATTATGCAGGTGGAATATTTGGTTATTTAAAATCGAACTCAAAGGTTTCAATTTCTGGCTGTGAAAATTCAAAAATTATTATAGGTGAAAACGCTGGTGGTGTTGCAGGGTATGTTGAATCACTAAGTGGAGCAGATGTTGAAATTGGTGGTTCTAACACTGGAACAATTGGAGGAACTGCTCTTGGATTAAGTTCTGCAACATATGCAGGTGGATTAGTGGGATACGCAAAATCAAATGGTGGAAAAATTGTACTTACATCAGGAACAAACTCAAGTTCTAATATCTTTACTAATAATAATTCTGGATCATCTGCTGGTGGTGTGTTAGGTTATGCTGAAGCAGTAAGCGGATCAATCACATTATCAAGTTCGAAGAACACTGCAGCATTCTCTGGTTCAGGAAGGGCTGAATATATCGGCGGTGTGTTAGGCTATGCAAATGTTAGTGGTAGTGGAAGCTTAGTATTCAATGGTGCTGAAAACTCAGGTGCAATAACAGCAACAACTTCAACCGGTGGAATTGTTGGCGTAATTAATATGAGTGCAGGTTCTGTTCAAATTGGGGTTGATGATTCACCAAATCTAACTTTAAATAAAGGTGCAATAACTGCCGGAACTAATGCGGGTGGAATTGTAGGTTTAGTTGAAATAACTGGTGGAACAATGAGTGTGGCAAAAAATGCATCTGGTACTTCATTTATAAGCAACATAGGAGATGTAACTGGTTTAAACGCTGGTGGAATATTTGGAAAATTAGTTTCATGTTCTTCAATTGAATTAAGTGGTGTTTCAAATAGTGAAAATATATCTGCAACTTCAAATGGAAATGCCGGAGGAATTATAGGATATATTGAAGCAACTGGTGGAGTATTATCAGTTGGAGGTTCAAATAGTGGAACTATTGGTGGAAATTATGCGAAATATGCTGGCGGAATTATTGGTTTTGCAATTGCGAGTGCAAGCGGTGCAGAATTAAAAATTGGTGGAACCAATGAAGATGCTGCAATAATTGGTAGTGAATCTGGAAATGTTCAATATGCAGGCGGAATTATTGGTTTTGCTAAATCAAGCGGTGGAAGTGTTGAATTAACTTCAGGAACAAACTTAAGTTCTGATATTTCAGTAAAAGAAAGTTTAGTTAATTCTTCAGTTGGTGGAGTTATAGGCTACGCTGAAGTTGAAACTGGAACTATTTTATTAGCAAGTGCAGCAAACGATGGAAGTTTTGAAACATCAAATATTGCTAAAAACGTTGGTGGAATTTTAGGTTATGCAAATATTATTGGTGGAAGTTTAGTTCTAGATGGTGCAACGAATAATGCAAATGTAATAAACAAAGCGGGTTCGGTTAATAATGCAGGAATTGTTGCTAAAATAGATATTGGTTCAGACACAAATGCACAACTTCAAGTTGGAGCTAATGCAACAGTTAATAATGGAACAATAATTGGTGAAGATAATGTTTCAGGTGTGTTTGGAGTAATTAATGTTAATAATGATAACATAATATGTGATGCTGCTACTGGTGTTCTAACTGCTGGTTCAGTAACAAATGCAGGAAAAGTTATTGCAACTGGCTCAAACGGTGTTGCAGCAGGTGTGTTTAGTGTTATTAATGGAAGTGGATCATATACGATTAATAACGTTGGAACTTCAACTGGTAGTGCAATTGCAGGAGCAGAATCTGCAGGTGGAATTATTGGTAAGTTCTCTGCAGGAAACATAACCTTAGGATCAGGAATTGAATCTGAGGGTGGTGTTGGAACTGCTGAATATGATTTAAATGGAAATGGTACTATAGATTCATCTGAAAAATTCACCTCTAAAAATGCTGGTGGCTTAGTAGGAAGTGTAACTGGTGGAACTCTAAATATTAATGGTCAAGGTGGAAGTGCAACTGGTGTTAATAATGCAGGTGGAATGATTGGAATAGTAACTGAACCGACAGGCAAAACAACTAAAGTAAACATTGGTCAATCAAATTCAATAGAGGGTGCACCAGGTTCAGTAACTGCAACAGATGCAACAAGCGGAAAAGCTGGTGGATTA
This sequence comes from Clostridia bacterium, assembly GCA_045638985.1. GTDB lineage: Bacteria > Bacillota > Clostridia > Christensenellales > UBA1242 > UBA11490. The sequence goes on along the minus strand of JAZUCB010000057.1, from coordinate 2,665 downwards.
ATCGGTCAATTATCTGGTGGAGAAGTGAAAATTGGTAATAAAGATGGTTCAAACATATACACAGTTACAAACAATGCATCAGTTGATGGCTATTATGCAGGCGGTATAATTGGTTACACAGACGCAACAAATACCAATTTAGATTATGTAACTAATAATGGTGACGTTGGAACTTCAACATCAACACGTGCCGGTGGAATCATTGGTTATGTATTAGGAAATGTTATTTTAGGAAATCAAGATATAACTCCAAGCGAAACTGTTGCTCCAACAGTTCTAAACACAGGATCTGTTGGAAATTCTAACTCAGAATATGTTGGAGGATTAATAAGTTACGTTAATGCAAGTGAAAAAATTGTAACATTAAATAAATCATGTGCTGTTCAGATGGCACCAGAAAAAGTTATAACTTCAAATTCAACAGCCGGTGGATTAATTGGAAGAGTGAGTGCAGGAACAGTAAATATTAATTGCTCAGGCGGTGGAAATATAGATGTTCCAAAAAATGCAGGTGGAATGATTGGTTATGTTTTGGGTTCGTCAACAGTTGTTAATATTGGCCAAAATAACAACATAACTGGTGGAACTGGATCAATTAAAGCCTCAACTACTTCAACTGATGGTAGAGCTGGTGGATTAATTGGAAATTTAAATGCTGGAACTGTTAAAATTGGATATTCTGACGGAACAACTTCTTACACAGTAACTAGCCAATGTTCAGTTGATGGCTTCTTTGCAGGTGGGTTTATAGGATATTCAAATGTTGAAAATTTACAATTGAAAAATATTGAAAACACTGGAAGTATTGGAAGCTCAAATTGTTTAAGAGCAGGTGGAGTGTTTGGTTATGCAAAAGGTGCAACAATAACCAAAGGTTCAATTGCTGGTTCTATTCAAACTGCTAATGGCCAAGTTGGATCTTATGACGGATATGCAGGTGGAGTTATCGGTTACAACACAACACCACTGGTTTTGGAAAATGTTGATGTTGAAAATACAGGAACAGTTTCAGGACATACAGCAGGTGGTTTTGTTGGATACAATACAAGTAATATCACTGCAGATTCAAACTCTTCATCAAGTAAAACAGTAACTTCATCAAATTATGCTGCTGGTGGATTAATCGGTGTCACTGATGGTAGTGGGATTGTAAAAATAGATTGCTCTGGTGGTGGAAATGTAACAGGTGATGAATATGCAGGTGGAATGATTGGTTTGGTATCAAATGGAACAGTTAATATTGGTCAATCTAATTCGGTTTCTGGAATAACAGGTTTAGTTTCTGCAACTGCATCTGGTGGTATGGCTGGCGGAATAATTGGTAAACTAACTAGTGGAAGTGTTTCTATAGGATATAAAGACGCAAGCAAATCTTACTCAGTAACAAATAAATGTTCTGTTGATGGTTATTATTCTGGAGGAATTATAGGTTACACAAATGTAACAACAACACTAACAAATGTAATAAATGATGCAAATGTTGGAAGCGATTCAACAAAAAACACGGTTTATGCAGGAGGAATAATTGGTTATGCATCAGCTGGTAGTTCGGCTTTAGAAATTAAATTAAGTAATGCAGATTCAAATTCTGGTAAACAAATAGGTAATGAAACCACCACAGATAATTCTGGTGGATTAATTAGTTGCGTTGATTCAAATAACTTAACGATAATTATTAACTCAAGTTGCTCAAATGCTAGTTCAGTTAAAGCAAAAACAACTGCAGGTGGAATAATTGGATCAGTTACCGCAGGAAAAGCAAATATTGATTGTGCTGGTGGTGGCAATATATCTGTTAGTGAAAATGCTGGGGGAATGATTGGTTTGGTTTCTCAAGCATCAGGAAAAACAACTAATGTTAATATAGCTCAAAATAATTCCGTAACAATAGGTTCATCCTCTAACACAATTTCAGCATCATCAACTGTATCTCCTAAAGGGAAAGCAGGTGGTGTTATTGGAAATTTAGCAGGTGGAAATGTTGCGATTGGAAAGACTGATGGTTCAAATGTTTTCTCAGTAACAAATAATTGTAATATTGATGGTTATTTTGCTGGCGGAATAATTGGTTACACAAATGCCTCTTCAACAACTTTAAGTAATGTAACAAATGCCGGCTCAGTTGGAAGAACTGAAACTAGTGAATATGCTGGAGGAATAATTGGTTACACAACCGGGGAAGTTGATTTAAGTAATGCAGTGTCAAATTCAGGGATTAATATTGGCCATAATTCCTATACAACTTATGCTGGTGGTTTAATTAGTTTTTCAAGTGGAACAGGTTCTTCGATCGCGTCAACTTGTTCTAGTAATAGTACTGTTTCAGGAACTTATGCAGGTGGATTTGTTGGAAAAGTGGATGGCGGAGATTTAACAATCAACGCAAATGTTGAGGTTTCAATAACATCGGGAACAAGTGTTGGTGGAATGATTGGTTTATTATCAAGTGGAACAGCAATAATTAAAGCCAATGTAACTGATGGTTCAATAATAGGTGAAAATGCAGGTGGATTTATTGGTTCTGTGGTTGGAGGAAAAGCTGATTTTAGAAGTGATAGATCTTCAAGTGCTTCTGTTGGTAATGCTTCAACAGAAAATGCAGGTGGATTTGTTGGTTCATTCACTGATGGTGAAATTGCTTTTGGAACATCTTCAACAAATAATG
>JAZUCB010000056.1:0-2274 GCA_045638985.1 Clostridia bacterium | reverse complement strand
ACCATGCCAAAACTGTCAAAAAGTTTTGTTTTAGTTTTTGAATATAAGCGTATTTATTTATGTTTAAAACCAATGAGAAGCTTGAGGTTAAAACGATTAGAGAGGTTATTGCCAAATAAAGATAAAAGGGGTTTTTAAAAGTTTTTCCTATGTTTGAAAAAATTGATTTGTTTTCATATAAGCCAATTATGTGTTGTTGGTTGGTCCAAGATAAATCAATTGCCATGCTTCCGTCTTCATTATAATTACTTGTTCCCCATGTTTGAAACCATAGTTCATTGTTTGAGTCAATTTTTATGTCGATTATTTCATGAAAAACTATAGGGTGTTGTTTGCTGACTTTTTCGAAGTTTTTGCAACCAATTCCAAAAAGGTTAAAAAGATTATAATCAATACCGTGTGGGGGTTGGTTAATGTTAAATAATTGTGGGGTTGACGAGGTGGCATTGTAATAAAATGCAACTTTGTCTCCAACCTCTAATTCATTAGGGTTGGTTAATTTAATTATAACAATGTCGTTAGTATTGAAGTTGCTTGCTTCCATGCTTTGTGATGCGATTTTAATGTAAGCTTTGCCAAACATTATTGTTGGAATATTTTTTAGTTTGCAATAAGTTGATAATAGTAAAAACGCAAACAAAAAAACAATTATTGAATTGATAATAGTATTAAGTAAAACACGAACAAATTTTATTGGATTTTTCATGATTAAATAATAACACCATTTTAAATTGAGGTCAAATGCTTATGATAATTTAATTTAAAGTTGAAAGTGAAAATTGGGTTTAGTGTGTTTATTGAAATATATATTTGACAATAAGTGTGCTGTATGTGTCAATAATCAGTTTTTAGAAAATGAGAGCAAAAGTGATGGAAAGTGTTTTTAATGGGTGGTGCGTGTTGATTTTATAATGCGTATGCGAGTGGTAAATTGGGGTGATATGTGGGTTTTTAATGTGAAAAATTTGTAATGCGTTATTGAAATTTTTGATTTTTTTTGTTTTTTGTTTTGATAGTTTTTTGTGACTTTATTGATGTGAGTTTATATAAATTGGGTTACGTATCATCTAGTTAGTTATGTGCTTAACGAGTAAAAGAGTTTATAGTAAGTTGGTAGGTTTTGGTGTGTTAAAAGAGGATAAAAATAAGGCGAATAAATTGTTAAAAAACTTCTATTTTTAGTTGTTTTTCACTATTTATAAATTAATATTAATTTATTTGACTATATATAATAAAGTTGATATTATATATTTGTATATTATATTAACACGCGTGCGCGCGCGATAATATTTATATAAATTATGTTCAAAATAAATTAAGAGAGGAAAAGAACGTGAGAAAATTTTTAATGCTTTTAATAATGATTGTTATGGCTCCAATTTTATTTTTAGCTGGTTGTGGTGACCCATACGCTAAAATGAAAATGGAAATAACAAATGCTGATGGGTCAGCCGTTGAGGGTGAATTAAATCTTACCTTAAATGAGAAGTTTGAAAATGGGCAAACAGTTTATGAGGGTGTGCCGTATAAGCTGTATGTAAAAATATCGGGTGCAGGGAAAGGAGTTAGTACTAAGATAGAAGAGCTTGTATCTAATACGAATCTTTCTTTTGAAACCTCAACTGAAGGTTTGCCTAAGGGTGTTACTGAGATAACACTAATTCCTCATACTGAAGGTAGGGTTAGTTTTGAGATTAAACCCGAAGATGGTCCTGCAAAACTTGCCAAAACCATTCAAGCTAATTGCGTTGTTGGTGTTAAAGGTATTGAATTTAATCAAACAAAATTAGCAATTGAAGAAGGTGGAGTTATTCATTTTAATTCTTCAAATGTTGAATTGTCGAATGCCACAAGAAGTAGAGCGTTTGCTTTTTATCCACAATCAACCAGCCAAACAGGGTTTGAGTTGGAAATTGTTGAAGAAATTAAAAATGTTGGTGGTAATTCATATAGTTCTTTGAATATATTTAAATATGAAAATGGTATATTATCCTGCGAGGATAATGCTCTTTCTTACGGTTTTGAAGTTGTTAAGTTTAAAATAAAATCCTCTCATAATTCTAATATATATGCACAAGAAAAATACAATTCAAATGCAAACCAATCTGAAGAAACAATATTTGAAATTCCAATTATTAAAGTTTTAGATTTTGATGTTATGATGAATAGCGACGTTAAAAACGCTAATGAGTTTAGTGTTCTTAATGGTGCTGATAAAGGTGAAATTGTTTTATTTAATAATGGAACTTGTAGAGAAATTTTTGGTAATAATTA
>JAZUCB010000055.1:0-5293 GCA_045638985.1 Clostridia bacterium | reverse complement strand
TTACTGAAAACATAAATATTAAAATGTTTATAACAATCGGCAAATATTTATCGCATAAAAGTTTATATTTATTTTTATTCATAGTTTTCCTTTTGCATAATTTCTTCACTGATAAAAATTATATTACATGCTTCTAAAATTTTCAAGTTTTTTACCTCAACACGTATTCAATATATTTAATTTAACTACTATAAAGTTCTCATATTAATTTTCTGAAGCAAAAACATTTTGCCTTAGTTTAAACATAAAAACAACCCACTTTGTGTTTAATTTGGGTTGTTTTTTAATGCATTATTTATTTAAATCATTGGGAATAGAATTAATCCACTCCTTTAATATTAATAACAATTTTTTATATTTTTTAAAATTTTCTTTTTTATTTGTTATACTACAATTTATTTCTATTTGCAGAGCCCACAAATTAGGATATTTATTAACCATAGTGCTTGAAATTGTTTTACTTCCCGCCATAAATGGTTGGTCTATGTTTGTAATAAAACCGTTTTTAACTAGAGAACAATGAAGTTTATTAAAAGTTTCTTCATCTGTTTTAATATTATTCCCCAAATATGTTCCTAAATTTATATCACAATCTCTTTTTGCCGACAAACCATGAATATCTATTATATATTTAATCTTATTTTCTTTTATTAATTTTTCTATACTTGTTTTATAATGTGAACATTCATCAAAGTTTGCATCATCATTATTGTTTTTTGTTTTTGCTATGAAATAACTTTCCGAATTTTGATGCAAAAACATTGCTGTTGCAAGAGAACCAACTTCACTAAATTTAAACTTCCCTAACCTTACTTGCGAAACCCCATGCGGAGCAGAAATTAAAACATTGTTTTTTCCAATCAAAACAACATGATCTTTGTTTTTGTTTATATTCATGAAAGTTTTTCTCTCATTATTTAATTGATTAAAATTCATTTGCGCTTCCCTCATCTTCATTGTATCATATTTCATACATATTCAAAAGTATTCCAATAAATAATTATTCCCACCTCAATATTCTAATTTAAATTTCTTTCTCCCGTTAGCCACACAGCCGACATTTCCCAAAAACAAAAAAGTGATCTTTTGCCCAACAATTCGTTCTACCTTTAGCAAAAAGACACACTTTTATTTATAGAGCTAATTTTCAATCAAATAGCTTTCTTTTAATGAATTCATTGCAACTTTTAAAATCCCACAATCTTCATGCGTTAAATATCTTGAAAATGTTTCAAACATCATGTCAATATAATTACACGCTAAAATATTTTTTCTAAAATGCTTACTTTTAACATAATAACAGCAAGCACATAATATTAAACATCTATCTAACTTGGTTTTAGGCGAAAAAACATTCATCAACTCTCTATTATTAAATGCCTTCAAAATTTCATTAGTAACACCATCTTCAACAGTTGTTATTTGATGCATTCCATTTGCCACATAAACCACGTTAGAATACGCATCAGAATTATTTATAATTTCATTAAATTTAATTATTTCTTTATCTGTTCCTAAATAAGGTTTAGTATGAAATCTTATGGCCTCTTTCAATATACTCTCTTCCTTTTTGCTAATATTAAATAAGCTAGAGCAATCCATATTATTTAGCATTTCATAAGATAACTCTCCATGGTCAACGCTTTTTCTATCATCATATGTTTTAAATTTTGTCCATTGCTCAAACCTTCCAATATCGTGCAAAAGCCCAATTAAATAACATAAATTTCGTTGATTTCTGTTAAATTTTTCACTACAAGCTAATTCAAAACAATTTTTTGCAACATCAAAAGAATGAATCATTTTTCTAAAAATATTACTTTCATTTAAATCGTAAGCCTTTACTAAATCCCAAAAAATTTTATTATAACTCTGAATTGTTTGTTCCATGATTTTACTCTCCTAAAACAAATGATAGCACCTTATTCTTAATATGTCAAAAAAACAAAACACTCGCATCAACGGTTTACCTTGAATTTTTTTATAATTAAATCAATTTCTTAGCTCTATCTTTTTTATGTTGTGCTATTTGTTTCGTTTACTCTCGTTGACCACACGCCCGCCGGCGGTCTTGAAAACAAAAAAAGTGAGCTTTCGCCCACTTTCTTTAATTAGTATAAGATATTAGTTTAAACATTATCTAAACCATAATATACAGTTGTTGGCTCATCAAGAAAATATATTAAACTATTTTTTGTTTTAAATTCTAAACCTTTGTAGGTTGGCTTTTCAATATATGTAAATCTTTTATCGTTTTTATATTTATTTATAAACTTATCATAATCTTCAACATTAAAATCTGGAGCTGCTAACCATAATAGGCGCGATTCATCAAATTTTCTAATTTTTATAATTTGCAAATCTCCAAAAATAGTTTTTATTGGGGCATTAAAAACATAAAAATTTCCTCGTTCAGTTTTATCAATAATTTTACCCAATAATAAAGCTTCTTCGTCTAATATTTTCTTATGTTCTTCACTTCTAGGAAAAATATCAAGAAAATCAATTGTTGTAACACCACATAACTCTTTAATGTCTTTTTTTAATCTCATAATAGTTTCTTTAATTATTTCAATAATGCTTTGATATTCCATAAACTCCCCTTTTCTTTTCAAGTTTATCACACATAAATTGAAATCACAAAAGAAATAAAAAAGAACAACTTTTTTTAAATCCAAACTTATTTTTATTTCAAACTCAACTTCAATGGGACCACAAAATTTGGGTATTGATTTTACTAACGCTCTGTGTTATAATCATTAAAGTAATTATTAAAAAGGTGGATTATAATATGTCAAAAACTGAAGTATGTTTAACAAGCCCAGATTCAATTAAACATTTATGTGATAAACAAAAAGCGGCCTTTAGAGCATTCCCTAATAGAGATGCAGAAGGTTGCGGGAATGGTGGAAATTATAGCTCAATAAATGATGTTATTTATGATATTGATAACATAACTTACGAAACTTATAGAGCTCTAATTGCTCAATTAAACTCATTTGCATCTCAACCAGATAAAATTAATGAAGTTTTAGAAATAACAAACGACTTGCCTCTTCTTGCAAACGCGTTCCCTATTTTGCAATTCACAAGAGAAGCAATAAATAGAGGTTTTGTTGATGAAAACCAACCCTCATCTCAAATTTTCACAGACGCAATTAAATTTATGAAAATGGCTAAAATTAGAAAAGGCGAAAGTGTTAATAATATTCCTGCAAATTTAGATTTGCAAGTTTTAGAACAAGTTATTACAAATAATTTTTCAATAACTAAAGGTTTTGTTATTGATGAGTTGCAAAAACAAGCGAAACTTCAAAATGCACTTAACGGTGCAAATGTTAAAGACTTAAATCAAATGATTGGCACTTTCGGTGTTATTTCAAGAATGCAAAATAGATGTTATAACAAGGGCAATCCTAAACTAGCCGATCAACTTAAATGGGTTGAACATGTTGCTGTTAGAGCTGCAGTTAAAAATCCAGCCCCAGATAAAGAAATAGACAAATCAATGGCAGCTCAACTAATAAACGCTAATAATGAAATAATATTCAGCAACAACATAAACACTCAGTTTGGTCATGGTAGCCCAGGCGAAATAAAACCTGTTGAAAATTTAACTGAAGTATTAACCGAAGCATTAAACGATTTCTCAAGCTCTCCAGATTTTGGAATGTAATTAAACAATAAAAACTTTGATCTATAATTTTTCTAAAGAAGATAAAAATCCACCTATTAAACTGGTGGATTTTTTAATATAAATTAAACTTTCAAATCCTTTCTTATTTGGATTAAATTTATTAAATTATAGAGATGGCAGATTATCTTGATAAACAATCTCCTCAACTGCCACCAAGGCATCTCTTGCAGAATCAAACGTACTATAGAATCCGCCGTCTGGCAAAGTAATGTTCTCATTATTATTTACATAATCAATTTGCAAGTTTATATCGTCGCCCTCTTTTATGTTGCTAGATTCTTCAAGCGTAATCTTTGATATATAGTTTTTAAAATGCTCATTGTTTTGTCCTAAAACAAGAGTTCTGCCACATTTAGATTGATATAAAATTCCTGTATTTGTTTCATCAGAAACATTAATAGATAAAGCATTTTCTTGCGTTAACTCTAATCCTTTAACAACTGAGGGGTCAACCCTATGTTTAAACTGCTCATCAAATTTCATGGATTTAAAAAATTCATGGTTTGTAGTTAAAAAAGATATTCCATCACAACTCAAACCATATACTTGTTCTTCTAGGTTGTTAGAAAATTTTTCTATAAGTTCATCAATTTTAATCATGCCTTACCTCCAACTTAAATTTATTCTATCATAATTATATCGAAAAAACAAGAGTACATGCACATTTATTCTAATCAGAAAAATAAATCAGTAAACAATCTTAACCTAAATTGTTTTATTGTTATTTATATTAACATCGACAACCTTGAAACAAAAAAGTGAGCATTCGCCCACTTACTTTTACGGAACGAAAGTCCCCAATTGCGTCATAAGTAGATATAATACATTATTTTACGCTTACCCAATCGTTATAAAAATGTTTTAAATAACCTTACTTTATTTGACAACTTTGAATCGTAATCATCAATCATTAAAGTATCTAATATTAACTCATATGCTACATCATATATTTCACAAAGTTGTTCTTCTGTTAAAGTGGCTACATTTGGTTTGTAGTCCTTTGACTTTGAATCTGAATTGTTATGTCTTAAATCGAAATTGTTAAGAATACAATCTAAATCATTTGCTGGATTGTATTTCTTTTTTATTGCATCAGTTATTGGCTCTGTTAAAACATCTAACTGCTTTAGAATTTTTCTTTTTTCAATACTGGTTTTAGTCTCTTTTTTATATTTTATTAACTCTAATGCTAATTCTGGTTTTGATACATTTTGCAATGCTTGGGCAAGCTTTGGCTCTCCTTTATAGAGTATTACTCTATCGTCATATTCAAGTTTAGATAATCCTATATGCTTTTCTAATTCGTCTATTAAAAAACGAGTTTCATCATAAGGGTCGGTATAATAATCCAGACCATGTCTTCTTTTTAGTGAACGATATTTTTTAAAGAATATATAAAATAGATTTTCTACAACTTCTAAAAAATTTATTATTCTCTCTTCTGTTAGGTTTTTATTTTTGCCAAAAGAAAGTTCAGCATCAGCATATTCCATAAATTCATCTATATCTCTACATGTTCCTATTTCTGGTAAAAATCTAAATAAATAACGATCGCAAAAATCAAAAAATTTATAAGCACAAACAAATTTCTCTTCT
>JAZUCB010000054.1:0-3085 GCA_045638985.1 Clostridia bacterium | reverse complement strand
TTAATAATCTTTCAAATTCTTTAAACCAATTTGCTTTCAAATCAACAGATAACGTTGAAAAAGCAAACGAACTTCTAGCTTATTTAACAGGAATTTGCAAACAAATCGTAGTTGAAAATGAAGATAAAGCATTAGACTTTAACTTCAACATTAAAATCTTTGATAGAATTGCAGGCATTTATAATTTAAATTATTACTATCCTGGAAGGCTAATCGAATTAGAATTCCAAGAACTTCCAACAGAATTAAAAGTTAAAATTCCTGATGATAATCCTTCAACCATAACAAGAATTATCAGATTCGACGTTAAAAAATTCAATAACAACGCTTGGGATTCATCAGTTATGGACTATGGCGACAACCACAACAACACATTTATTCAATATAACAACGGAAAATCTTTGGGTGGCAACACTTATTACTTAGGAAACGGCGTTTATAAATTCACTTTGGTAGATAACTTTGGTAGAGATTATGAAGTTATTAAAACTTACCAACAAAACACCGTAACAAATGATGTTTCATTCACTGGCCCTGTTATTGAAAAAATTAGTAACAGCCAAATAACTAAATACACAGCAAAACCAGTGGTTGTAACCTATGATTTAAGTTTCTATGAAATTAAACTTTATTATAAATTATCTAATAGTTCAATCTATTCAGAGTTAACTGATATTTCAAATCAACAAATCGCCAATAGTTTTAACTTAACAGTGGAACAAATAAGTGAAACTGGCAAAAAACTAACTCTTTCACCTCTTGATAACAAACATATTTCATTTAAAATTGAACTAATAAACCAAGCTGATAAATCAGCTATTGATACTCATATGTTTGATCTTTACACAGTAATCCCTGAGTTCCAAGTTGAAAACTTAAGTGGAAAAACAATTGGTATAACTGATGGTCAATTCTTTATTGAAAACTTTAATATTGTTCTAAACACTTCATATTCTGATTATATAGACTTCTCAACATATATTGATATTGTTTTCACAAACACAAATAATGAAACAATTCACTTAAAAGCAAATAACATATATGAAGTTAACCAAGCTGGAACTTATGTTGTTAAAACAGCAAACGCTCTTGGATATTCAAGCAAAGCGTTCACCCTAAACAGAGATTCAAAAACAACCATTTCATATTCTGTTTACGCTGTTTCTGCAAATGGTGATGCAATTAAGTTAAAACATTCTGCAATTCACACTTCAACATACACTCCTGAAGGTTCAACTGCTCAAATTGTTTATCATTATTACGCATTATCTAAATATAGTGCAGGTTATTCAATGAACGCATCTAAAGAAGTTGTTGAGTCATATGATACCGATCATATTTTGATAATCACAAATTCAAACAATTCGGTTAATTATAAAATTGTTTCATTAAGCGAAAATAAATCAAGTGCATTCGTAAGGATTTTCACAACATCTTCCGAAAATCCATCACAAACTTCAACAATGCACTATATTCAAATAAACTTCGTTGAACAATCAAATAATTTTGCTGAATTATCAATAACCGATTCAAACAATGAAGTTATAACCAACAATAAATTTATCGTTGAAGATTCAATAAATATTAACCTATCTAAATATTTTAACGACAATAATAATAAAGACGCAAATAATCCTTATGTTGGAAACCTAATTGAATTATCCTACACATTTAATGGTCAATATGTTAACACCATTAGTGGAAATGATTCAATAAACGAAACTCACAACGGAGTTAATTATTATAAATTCTTAACATTAACTGAGTCTGGAGTTTATAGATTCACCGTAAGCGACCTTGCAGGTAATAAATTGCAATTTAGTAATGGAAACACTTATTTAGAAATTGTTCTATTAAATAATATTATTTACACAATAAATGAAAATGACGCTGAAGAACCTGAAGTTGCAATAAATAACTATATAACAAATAAACCTGTTAATTTAAGATTAATAACTCAACTAAATGGAATTGATTTATACACCATAACATCAATTTCTGCATTTAGAAACGGTCAAGAAATAACCTTTGAACAACAAAATGAAAATAGTTTTATATTTAGCGAAGCAGGCAACTACTTAATATCAGTTGTTGCAACCTTAACAAATGATGAAATTATTTCCTCAAACATTCAATTTATGATAATAAATTCAAATGTTTCAATGTTATCTCTAAACGTTTCTAGTGCCAAATCATTTGAAGTTGTTGAAATTTTAAAGAAATCAGTAACTGCTGAAAATTCAAGATTCACAAAATTAGAAATAAATAATGCAAACGAATTATGGTTATCATCAAACAATAATGAAACTGGTAACGGATATTATATTGTAACTTTAAGATGGTTCCATAAAGGAATGCAACAATATTATAATTTTTCATTCGAAGTTAGAATTAATAATGAAATTCCATCATTATATGCAAATATAGAATTTGGAACTTCATCTAAAAACCCTATTATTATTTATTACAATCCGGGTAAAATATATAACCAAGTTGGAGAATCAAAAATTGTGATTAACGACACAGTTATTGCAATAGTTGATTCATCATCAGAAAACACCCAACAATCTTACACAATAACAACCTCGAATGAATATTGGATAAAAGTTATTGACCCAGATGGCAGAACTTTAACATCTTATAAAGTAACAAAAACAACTCCTCTTAACACAACAGCAAAAATCGTTATTGCAGTTAGCGTTATAGTGGCTGTTGGTTTAACAGTGTTATTTATACTTATTAGAAGAAAAGTTCGTTTTAAATAAAAAAACAAAAAAAAGTGGTAAAATTTTTACCACTTTTTTATTTTTAATTATAAATTTAATTTCAACTAATTCCGTAAAACAATCAAGAACTTAAACACAAATCCAAATTAATCTGTTTAATAAAGATTTGTATTTGTAAATTTTGGCGCTATCTCATAATGCATAACATCTTCCATATATTTTTGCAAATAATGCGATTCCAAACCAATTAATGTTAAAGAACCTAATTCAGTGTTTTTAGCGCAAGCAATAATCTTATTAAACCAGTTTATTGTCATCACGTTTAATTTATCATCAATATATTCTTTAAGCCCATTATC
>JAZUCB010000053.1:0-4927 GCA_045638985.1 Clostridia bacterium | reverse complement strand
GTTTCAGATTGATGTTTTAAAGGTTTCAATTGCCTATCAATTTCAGAAATAACATTATTAATTGTATCTAAATTTATTTTTGTTCTTTCTAATTTCCTTTCAGCCTCAACCTTTTTTGCTTTAAAACCAGCAACGCCAGCAGCCTCTTCAAAAATAACTCTTCTTTCTTCTGGTTTAGAGTTAACTATCTTTCCAACCATACCTTGCCCAATAATAGAGTAACCATTTTTACCAACACCACTATTGTGCAACATTTCAGTTATTTCTTTTAATCTGCATGGCTCTTTATTAATTTTATATTCACTATCACCATTTTTATATAATTTTCTAGTGATTTCAATTTCTTGATAAGGTGAGTTAAAAATTTTATTACTGTTATCAAAAGATAAAGAAACCTCACAAAAAGCCATGCCTTTTCTTTTTTCAGTTCCTTTAAAGATAACATCTTGCATTGATGTTCCTCTTAAGTTTTTACTACTTTGCTCACCCAAAACCCAACGAATAGCATCAGCAATGTTACTTTTACCACAACCATTAGGACCAACAATAGAAGTGATACCCTCCTCAAAAGGTAACACTGTTGGGTCAGCAAATGATTTAAAACCTGTTACTTCAATTTTCTTTAAGTTCAAAGTTCTATACCTCTATTTCATATTCTTCTAGTGCAATTTTAGCACATTGTTGCTCTGCATTTTTTAATGTTTTTCCTTTAGCCTTTGCAATAACTTTATCATTTATCGCAACTTCTACTTCAAAAATTGGATTATGCTCTGGCCCAGATTTTTTCTTTAAGTTATATTTTATTATAGCTTTTGCACCCAATTTTTCTTGCAATAAAGTTTTAAAATCAATAGTATTACTATAAATCAAGTTAATATTTTCTTGATTTATAACAATATTTTTATTAACAAAATTTAAAACTTCGTTAAAATTATTGCCCGAATCTAAATAAATACCCGCAATAACACTTTCAACAACATCAGCTTTAATACTGTTGGAAATTTTTGTTATTGATTTACCTAATTTAATCTTTTTAGTTAGCTTAAGATTATCACAAACATTTTGCAAATAACTTTCAGAAACCAATTTAGCCCTTAATTTAGTTAATTGCCCCTCATTTAAGGTTGTTATGTTATAAATAATTTGCGAAACAGATAATTCAAGCAATGCATCACCTAAAAATTCTAATCTTTCATACGATAACACATTATTATCATTAGCATAACTTGAATGAGTTAAAGCTCTTTCAAGATGTGAAATATCTTTAAATTTGTAACCCAAATCAATCCTATTCATTTACTTCACCAAAATTTGAAATGTTTTGATCAATAATTTCACAAAGTTTTGCGTTATGGGCATCTAACACTTGCAAAATAGCATTTGAAATTGATTCAGCCTTGCTATCTCCATGGCACTTAACAACAACTTTCTTGCAACCTAGCATAACAGCACCACCATGTTTTGAATAATCCAACTTTTGCTTTAAATCGGCAAAAGTTTTTTTCATAAATAATGCCCCAATTTTGCTCCAAAAACTTTTTTTAATGCTTTGCTTAATGTTACTTAAAACAAACTTAATAGCACCCTCAGTTGACTTTAATAAAACATTGCCATTAAATCCATCACAAACAACAACGTCATAATTTCCAGACAACAAATCTCTAGCTTCCATATTTCCAACAAAATTAAGTTCTGGAATATTTTTCAAAGTTTGAAAAACTTGAGTTGTTAACTCATTTCCCTTATGATCTTCAGTTCCAACACTAAGTAATGCAATTCGTGGATTTTCAATGCCATAAACTTCCTTCATATATGCGTTTGCCATAATTGCAAAATGCACTAAATTTATTGGTTTGCAATCAACATTTGCACCACTATCCATAAGTGCAACCTTTCCTCCAGTTTTCGTTGGCAAAATAGGACAAGTTGCTGGCCTTGAAACACCTTTAATTCTTCCCAACTTTAAGAACGCACCAGTTAAAACAGCACCAGTTGATCCAGCACTAACTAATCCAACAACATTATCGTTTGTTCTTAATTCATCAAAAGCTTTAACAATAGAGCTTTCTCTTTTTGTTCTAATAGCTGCAGTTGGAGATTCATTATTGGTTATAATTTCAGGAGCGTGAACAATTCTAACTCGTTCTTTATCATAATCACAAGTGGATAAAAATTCTAATAACTTACTCTCATCCCCAGTTAATACAATATTCAATTCATCATTTAATTTTAATGCATTTAAACTTCCTAACACAATCTCTTCAGGTGAATAATCCCCACCAAACGCATCAACAACTACTTCAACCATACATCCTCCGTTGAATTTTATATAACTCAAATATAAACATTTAGTTAAATACACAATATTCATAATATAATACCATAATAAGCTTATTTTATCAAAGTTTTATATAGAAAAATAAAAAAAACTCGTAAAAATATTTACGAGTTAATTTTATTATTAAGCTTCTTTCTTTTCTTTTTCAACAACGATTTTTTGTTCTCCGTTATAGTAACCACATTTTTTGCAAATAGCATGACTTGCTTTTAATTCGTGGCAATGAGAACACTCAACCAAAGAAGGTGAAGTCATTTTCCAGTTTGCTTTTCTAGAATTACGCCTTGCTTTTGAGATTTTTCCTTTAGGTGCTATCATTATAACACACCTCCTTGTTTAATTTTCTGCAAAACCAATTATATAGTAATAATAACTATTTGTCAATCGGTTATTGTTATTTTTTTATTAATTATTAATAAGTTTTAATGTTTCTTCTGCAATAACCCCTTCTTCATCAGTTGGAATAACTAAAACTTTAACCTTTGAATCTTCGGCAGTTATATCAGCAAATGTTCCTCTTGGAATGCCAACATTTTTATTTTGATCAATTTTAATTCCTAAAAACTCTAAGCCAGTTGTTACATCTCTTCTAAGTTCAGGAGTGTTTTCACCAATTCCAGCAGTGAACACAAGTGCATCAATTCCACCCATAACAGCAGAATAAGCACCAATGTATTTTTTAATTCTATGGCAATACATATCAAAAGCCAATCTAACATCTGGATCATCTAGATTTGCAGTTATATCTCTCATATCAGAAATTCTGCCATTAACTCCCAACAATCCACTTTCTTTATTTAACATTGTAATAACTTCAGATGCTGTTTTATTTTCTTTATTGCAAATATATTCAATAACAGCCGGATCAATATCTCCACTTCTAGTATTCATCATAATTCCTTCAAGAGGAGTAAATCCCATAGAAGTATCCACACTTTCTCCACCCTTAACTGCTGTTATACTTGCTCCACCACCTAAGTGACATGTTACAATTTTTAAATCTTTAATATCTTTATTTAAGTATTTAGCGCATTCATTTGCAACATAATAATGTGATGTGCCATGAGCTCCATATCTACGTATTTTATAATCTGTGTAATATCTTTTTGGAATTGCATACATAAAAGCTTCAGGCTTAATAGTTTTATGGAATCCAATATCAAAAACTGCAACATTTTTAGTGTTTGGACAAACTTTCATGCAAGCTTCAATACCAGCAATTGCTCCAGGAACATGAAGAGGTGAAAAATCAACATTTTGTTTAAATTCAGCCAAAACATCTTTTGTTACTAAGCAACTATCAAAGTATTTTTCACCAACATTAACAACTCTATGGCCAAAAGCTGAAATTTCATCAGCAGATGAAATAACACCAATTTCTGAATCTGTTAATTTTTCTAAAACCAAATCCATTGCTTCTTCATGAGATTTAATAACTTTATCAAATTTTTCATCAACACTGCTTGTTTTATATTTCATAAATGAACCAAAGTCATTAATTCTTTCAACATTTCCTTTTGCAATAATTTCTTTGGTTTGCATATTAATTAATTGAAATTTTAATGTGCTACTTCCAGCATTTAAAACTAAAATTTTCATAACTTACTCCTTATTTTTGAATACATGTGATTGCTATTGTTACAATAATTTCATCAACGGTTGCACCACGGCTAACATCGTTAATAGGTTTTCTAATGCCTTGAGCAATTGGACCAAACGCATAAAAACCACCAAATCTTTGCATTAATTTATAACCAATATTTCCACTTTCTAAATTTGGGAACACCAAAACGTTAGCATCACCCTTAATTGTTCCGTTTGGATTTTTTAATTGAGCAACAGATGGAACAATTGCACAATCTAACTGCAATTCACCATCAACAACAAAATCAACTTCTTGAGCTTTTAAAACTTCTAGAGCACCTCTCATTTTTAAAGCGCAATCGCCCTCAGCACTTCCTTTTGTTGAATAAGAAAGCAATGCAACTTTTGGATCCAAAAATGCAATTGATTTTGCTGAAAATGCAGATGATTTTGCAATATCAACAATTTCTTCCATTGAAGGATTTATATTAACTCCACAATCTGATAGCAAATAAACTTGCTCCTCTTTTTTATCTGGTCTAACCATAACAAAGAAAGAACTAATAATGTTTTCCTTAGATTTAGCTTTAATAATTTGGAACGCTGGTTTAAATGTTTTTGCCGTGCTAATTTCAGCACCTGCAACTAATCCATCTGCCATATCAAGTTCCACTAACATTGTTCCAAAATACACTGGATCTTTTAACAATTCTTTTGCTTGATCTTCGGTTAAACCTTTGCTTTTTCTAAGTTCAACCAAACTACTAACCATTAGAGGTAAAGCCTCGTGAGTTAAATAGTTAATAACACGAATTCTTTCAAATTTTTGGATTTTGTATTGATCAAAAGCATCATCTCTATCTGTTAAAAAAATAATGTTGCAGATATCATTTTTAGCACATTCAATTCCAGCTAAACACATTCTTTCACTAAAGCTTGCTTCAGGAATAACAATTGTTCTATTTAATTTTTGTGCTGATTCTATCCATTTTTTTTCAATTAAAG
>JAZUCB010000052.1:0-9296 GCA_045638985.1 Clostridia bacterium | reverse complement strand
AATAAAAATAAAAAATATTCACTAGTGGTTGAAAATGGTTGTAAGTGGTTAAAAAAAGATGTATAATTATACTGTCAAATGGAGGAAGTATGTTCTTTGGTGAATACCATTATCAATTAGATGAAAAAAGCAGATTGAGAATTCCAAGTAAGCTTAAAAGTGAATCTAAAGAATATGTTGTAACTAAAGGAACAAATAATTGTTTATTTGTTTTTGAAAAAGCATATTTTGAAAATGAGTTTTTGAGCAAACTTGCTAATGTTCCAACCTTTAGCGTTAGTGGTCAAAAGCCAATTAGAGCATTGCTTAGCTCTAGCTTTGAAGTTGGTGAAGATTCTCAAGGCAGATTTGTGTTGCCAGCAACTCTTAAAGAGTTTGCTAAAATTTCAAAAAATATTGTTTTCATTGGTGTGGGAAATAGAATTGAAATTTGGGCTGAAGAAGCATGGCAAGAATATAATAGTGAAGACGGAAAAACATTTGATAATATAATTGAATCGCTTGCAGGTTTTGATATTTAATGGAAGCATTTAACCACACACCAGTTTTATTAGATGAATGCTTAGAAGGGTTAAATATTAAACCGACTGGAATTTATGTTGACGGCACTTTTGGTGGTGGTGGGCATAGTTCTCAAATTTTAAAAGCGATTAAAACAGGCAAATTGATTGGCATCGATAAAGATACGTTTGCTATTCAAAATGCTAAAGCAAAATATAAAGATTGCAATAACTTAATTATGGTTCATGATGATTTTAAAAATTTTAAAAACATTATGAAAGAATTAAATATTGAAAATGTTGATGGTGTTTTGCTTGATTTAGGTGTTAGTAGTTATCAATTAGATACTGCTAGCAGAGGGTTTTCTTATAGGTTTGATGCTGATTTAGATATGCGTATGAATCAAGATCAAAATTTAACAGCGAGAGACGTTGTTAACACCTATTCAAAAGAAAAACTTGAAAATATTTTATTTAATTATGGCGAAGAGCCTTTTGCAAAGAAAATTGTTGCTGAAATTATAAAATCAAGGCAATTAAAACCTATTGAAACAACAAAAGAATTGGTTGAAATAATTGAAAAAGCCGTTCCTAAAAAATTTGGAAATAGAAGCGTTTCAACGAAAACATTTCAAGCAATTAGAATTGAGGTTAATAGCGAATTAGATGGGTTATTTGAAGTTCTTGAAGATATGATTAAATCGCTTAATGTTGGTGGCAGATTAGCAGTTATAACATTTCATTCTTTAGAAGATAGAATTGTTAAAAATGTGTTTAAAAAACATGCAACAGATTGTTGGTGTGATAAATCCGTGCCAGTTTGTGTTTGTAATCATAAGGCAGAAGTTGAATTGGTGAATAAAAAGCCAATAATTGCAGGAAATAAAGAATTAACAAATAATAAGAGAAGTTCTAGTGCAAAACTTAGGGTGGTTGAAAAGATAAGATAATAGGAGAATGGAAATGGGAGCTTATGATAAGATCGTTTTAAGCGAAACGGATACAAGCATATTTGATAACGTTTCAAATTCAACGGTTACAAATGAAATTGAAAAATTTAATAATTCATACGGTTCTAATAAAGTTAAAGATATTTTCGAAGCATATGAGAATATAACAATCACAGATGAAATGCTAAGAGAAACAACTTTAATTAAAAATAATGCTATAAGTAGCGTTGCAAAATCTGCTCTTTCATTTAAGCAGAAGTTGTTCTTTGTGAGCGCATCAATGATTTGTGCTATTATGTTATTTTTGTGCGTGTTTAATATATTTGTAATAAATGGAGTTGGAAAAGACATAAATATATTGCAAGATAATATTGCAAGTGAAGAAAAAGTTTATTACGATTTATATAAAGATTGGTCAACTGCAACAAATAATGCAGGTATTCAAACAGAACTAACAGCCAATGGTTACACATTAACAAGTAGTGAAAACGTTGTTACAATTGAACCAGGAACGATTTCACAAGTGGAAAATTTAAGTGGTTCAACCAATTGGTTTGACGCATTTTGCAATTTTATCAGTTCAATATTTGGGAGTTGATTTTGCAAAACAATTCAATATATAATTTACAAAAGAGAGTTATTTCCATATTTATGGTTATTGCTCTCTTTTTTGTTTTAATAGCTGTTAGATTATTTTATGTTCAAGTTTTAAAAGGCAAGTGGTTGCAAACAAAAGCAAGTGAACAATGGTATAGAGATTTGCCCTTAAATGCAAAAAGAGGGGAAATAACCGATAGAAATAATGTTGTTGTTGCAACTAGTTACACATCATATGATGTTTATGTTAGGCCAAGCATGGTGAAAGATTCAACTAAGGTTGCAGAAAGATTAAATGCAATTTTAGGAATTGATATTGATGTGTTATTGAAAAAAATAACAAATAAAAAAGTTAGCGAAGTTTCAATTCAATTGCAAGTTGATGAAATAACTGCAGATGCAATAATAAAAGAAAAATTAGAGGGAGTTTTGCTTTCTGAAAACACTAAAAGATACTATCCATTTGGTGATTTTGCAACTCAAGTTTTAGGGTTCACAACAATTGATAATATAGGACAAGCCGGTTTGGAAAATTATTATAATACATATTTAACTGGTGTTAATGGAAAAGTTTTAACAGAAAGCGATGTTAAAGGGGTTAAGCTAGAAAATTCGTTATTAACATATGTTCCAAGCATTTCTGGTTGTGATTTGGAATTAACTCTTGATGCTAAAATTCAAAGTTTCTCTGAGAAGGCGTTATTAAAATTGGTGGCAGAGCAGAAACCTAAAAGTGCAACGGCGATTGTTATGAATCCAAACACGGGCGAAATTTTGGCAATGAGTAGTAAACCAAGTTTTGATTTAAATAATCCTCCAAGAGATAATGTTTCAGAATTGTTGCAAACAGTTAAAAACTTAAGCATAGTTGATGTTTATGAACCAGGTTCAACGTTTAAAGTTTTAACAATGGCAACTGCGCTTGAAGAGGGCGTTGCAGAGCTTACCAATTCATTTTATTGCCCTGGTTTTTGCACGGTGGACGGAGAAAAGATTAAATGTTGGAAATCGATTGGGCATGGAAGTCAGGATTTAACAGATGGCTTATGTAATAGTTGTAACTGTGTTTTTGTTGATTTGGCGTTAAGGTTGGGAAGCGAAAAATTATATAGCAGTTTCGAAAGATATGGATTAGGCAAAGCGTTAGGAGTTGATTTCACCGGAGAAAGCGGTGGGATTTTAATGGATAAATCGAGTGCTAAAAATGTTGATCTAGCGCGCATGGGATTTGGTCAAGCAGTTGCAGTTACACCACTTCAACTTGTTAGTGCAATATGTAGTGTTGTTAATGGTGGCAATTTAATGAAGCCATATTTTGTGAGTAAAGTTTATGATGAAAATAAAAATATAATTTATGAAAACTTACCTGAAAAATTGAGCCAAACTATAAGTGCAGAAACATCAGAAAAAATTAAAGTTATGTTTGAAGAAGTTGTTAAAAATTATTCAGGCATTGAAAGTTTTATTCCTGGGTTTAGAGTTGGTGGAAAAACTGGAACTAGCCAAAAATATAAAGATGGAAAAATTAGCGGTGAGTATATTGCATCATTTGTTGGTGCATTTCCTGCAGATAAGCCTGAGTTTGTTGTTTTAGTTATTGCAGATGAACCAAGCATGGGAAATTATTATGGCAGTATTGTTGCAACACCATATGCTAAGCTCATTATTGAAGATATTATAAAGTATCAAAATTATGAACCTCAAAACTTGGAAGAGGATCTTAAAAAAGTTGAAAGAAACATTGTTGTTCCAAATTTAGTGGGAAAGAGTTTAACAGAGGCTGTTCAGATTTTAAAAGAATTATCATTGCAATATGAGATTATGGGAGATGGGATGTTTGTTAAAGGGCAATCTGTTTCACCTGACGAGTTGGTTTATTCTAATTCTATTATTGTGATAAGTGTTTAAGAAAAATGTTTTAAAATTAAAATTTAATGATTATTTTGGTGGCTTGTAAATTTAAAATTAGTAATCGCATAATAATTAATTTTTTTAATTTAATTTATGTATTAATATAATTTAGTAGGTGATTTAAATGAAGTTAAGTAAGTTACTAGAAAATATTGATTTCATTAAAATTGTTAATGAAAAAGATGTTGTTATAAATTGTTTGTGTCATGATTCTAATGCCTGTGAAAATGGTTCATTGTTTTTTTGCATAAGGGGTGAAAATGTTAATGGAGAAGATTTTGCAACTGAGGCAATAACTAATGGGGCAGTTGCTATTGTTAGTGAAACTCAATTAGATGATTGCAATATTGTTCAAATAATAGTTGAAAATTCAAGAATTGCAATGGCAGAAATTGCAAGAAGATTTTATGATTATCCTGATAAAACGTTAAAGGTGATATCAATTGTTGGAACTAATGGAAAAACCACAACAAGTTATGTACTATGCAATATATTAAAACAAATTGGCAAAAAATGTGGAATAATTGGCACGAATGGAATAGTTATTGACGAATTTTGTTTACCATCTGAATTAACAACTCCTGATCCAATTGAGTTATATTACACATTAAATCAAATGGTTGTGCTGGGGTTTGAGTATGTTGTTTTAGAGGCGAGTGCTCATGCCATTGCTTTAAATAAATTATATAATCTAAAAAATGAAGTGTGTGTGTTCACAAATATATCGAATGAGCATTTGGATTTTTTCAACACAATGGAAGAGTATTCTAAATTAAAGTGTGGGTATGTTAATAATAGATTAAACAAACACATGATAATAAATGTTGATGATGAATATGGGGCTAAGATTATAAAAGATGCAAAAATAGATTTTTCAACATATGGCATATTTAACCCTGCATCAACCTTTGCAATTGATATTAAAACTAGCATGCAGGGAAGCAGTTTTGTTGTTAATAGTGAGGATAATATTATGAATATTAAATCGAAATTGATAGGTGATTTTAATGTTTATAATATTCTTGGAGCAATTTGTTGCGCGAAGTTTATAGGAGTTGATAATTCATCTATTGAAAAAGCAATAAAAAAAATGAACAGAGTTGATGGCAGGTTTAATGTTTTTGAATTAGATGAAAATAAAAAAGTTGTTGTTGATTTTGCCCACACACCTGATGGATTTGAAAAAACTTTAAGCCTATTAAGAAAGTTACGCAAAGGTAAAATAATTGTTGTTTTTGGATGCGTTGGTTATAGTGATAAAAACAAGCGAACAATGATGGGGAAGGTTGCTGATAGCTACGCCGATCATATAATTATAACTAATGATAATATTTGCGATGCTAAATTTAATGATGTTAATAGTGATATTATTAAAGGCATTGAAAAGTGTGATATTGAAATAATTTTTGATAGAGAAAAAGCAGTGTTAAAAGCACTAAGAAATTTAAGTGTTAACGATACTTTAGTTTTATTGGGAAAAGGTTGCGAAAGTTATCAAAAAATAAATGGAAAAAAAGTGCGTTATTCAGATATTGAATTAGTTAATAATTTTATTGCAAACAAAAAATGAGGTTACTTTGGAAAAGTCTTTGATTGCTGTGTTGTTAGGATTTTTTATAAGCATTTTAATAATGCCGGTTGTTGTTAAAGTTGTTAAAAAACTAAAAAGCCAACAGCAAGTTTTGGAATACGTTGAAAATCATAAATCAAAAAATGGAACGCTAACATTGGGTGGTCTGATTTTTATCATAAGTGGAGCCATAACTTTTTTCATACTTAGAGATGAAAATTCATTGCTTTCAAAAATTGCATTACTTGTTTTTATTAGTTTTGGGATTTTAGGTTTTTTAGATGATTTTATTAAAATTAAGTTAAAAAGAAACTTGGGATTAAAAGCATATCAGAAAATTATTGGGCAAGTTGGAATTTCTCTTATTATAAGTTTGTTTGTTTATAATTCAGGATTGATCGGAAGCGAAGTTTTGATTCCTTTTACTAATAAAACCATTAATTTGGGTTTTGCAATTATTCCTTTGGTTGTTGTTTTTTTTATTGCTGTTACCAATTCGGTAAATTTAACTGATGGTTTAGATGGGCTTGCTGGAAGTGTTAGTCTTGTGTTTTTATTTGGTTTTATTTTTATAGTTGAAATTTTATTAAAAAAGCAAACTGATTTTTCAAATATAACCATTGATGAATATAAAAATATTATGGTGTTATGTGGTGCAGTTTCTGGTGGAATATTAGGATTTTTAATTTTGAATTGGTTTCCTGCAAAAATTTTTATGGGCGACACTGGATCTCTTGCTTTGGGTGGATTAATTGCAAGTTTGCTATGTTTTACCAAACTCTATTTGTTAATTTTTATTATGGGATTTGTTTTTGTGTTCACTATTTTTAGTTCGGCATTGCAGGTTATTTGTTATAAATTAACAAAAAAACGTGTTTTTAAAATTGCGCCTTTTCATCATGATTTAGAATTGCATGGAGTTAAAGAAACAAAAATTGTTTATTTATATATGTTATTAACTTTGCTTTTAACTCTTAGTAGTGTTCTTTTGTTTTTAGGAGTTTAATTTATGAAAAATATAAAAAAAGTTTTAATTGTTGGGTATGGTAAGAGCGGAAAAAGCGTTGAAAGCGTTTTAAAGAATAAAAAAATTAATTATAAAATATTAGATGAAAATATTAATATTAATGGTGGAAATTATATATCTAATATTAATAAAAAAGAAATGCAATTATTTGATTTGATTGTTATTTCGCCAGCAATATCAATAAACTCTAAGTTGGTTAAACTTGCAAAAAGATGCGGTGTTAAAGTTATAAGTGAATTGGAGTTTGGGTATTTGCTATTAAAAAGTAATTTAATTTCAGTTACTGGAACAAATGGAAAAACAACAACCGTAACATTAATAAATGAGATAATTAGCGAAAATAAAAAATCAATGTCGGCAGGGAATATTGGTGTGCCATTAACTGAGGTTGCAACTAAATACCCTGAGCTAGACTATGTTGTTTGTGAGGTTAGTTCTTTTCAACTAGAGGCAGTTGAGAAATATAAATCAAATGTTAATATATTTTTAAATATTGGTGATGATCACTTAGATAGGCATAAAACCATAAATGATTATATTTCAGCAAAGGGGAATTTATTTAAAAATAATTCTGAAAAAACAGTGAATATTCTAAATGCAGATGATGAAGTTGTTGTGAATAAATTCAAGGATATTAAAGGAATAAAATTCTATGTAAGCGCAGAAAAAGAGGTTCAAGGAGTTTATGTTGAAGATGGAAAAATAATGGTTAATTTGCTTAAAAACAAACATGAATTCTGTTCGCTAGATGAGTTTTGTTTTTCAAAATTATTTTTAATTGATATTCTTTGTGCTATTTGCGTTGGTGTTTTGATGAATATTGATGAAAGTAAAATTCTGCAAAAGATCAAGAATTTCAAAATGCTTAATTCAAGAGTTGAGAAGGTTGTTGAGCATAACGGAGTTACATATATTAACGATAGTAAAGCAACAAATATGCATGCTGTTATTAGTTGCGTAAAATCGATTGATAACGATATTATTTTGTTGCTAGGTGGCAGAAATAAGGGTTTTAATTTTAAAAAATTAATAAGTGTTTTGCCTAGTAATGTTAAAAAAATTATTGCATTTGGTGAATGTTGCAATCAAATAATGAAGTGTGTGCAAGTTAAACCAGAGATTGAAAGTTTTTGTTTTTCAACTCTTGATGAAGCAATAAATAAAGCATGGGCAATTGCTTGGCAAAATTCAACTGTTTTGTTGTCGCCAGCTTGCGCTAGTTTTGATGAATTTCAAAGTTATGCTGAAAGAGGAGAGTTTTTTAAAAATAAGGTTTTAAAATTGGTAAAGCAAAATGAATGAAAATAAAAAATTAAGAGTTGGTCTTGTTTTTTTAACGTTGATATTGTGTGGAATGGGCTTGTTGTTTATATATTCAGCAAGTTCTTATAACGGCGAAGTTAATTATTCCGATAGTTTTTTCTTTGTTAAAAAGCAAGCCTTGGGTTTTGTTGTTGGAATTATTGCTATGACAATTATTAGCAGGTTTAATTATGGAAAATTTTTAAAACTCAAGTGGTGGGTTATTGCAATATCAATTGTTATGCTTGTTTTAGTGTTTGTTCCTTTTATTAGCATTCAAGCGAATGGTGCTAGGCGTTGGATTGGTTTTGGGTCTTTTTCAATTCAATCTAGCGAAGTTGCAAAATTTGGTTTTGTTATTTTCGTTTCTGCTTATATGAGTGAAAATTATAAAAAAATGAAAACAATTAAGGGTGTGCTTCCTGTGCTTTTGGCAGGAGGAATAATTTGCTTATTGATTTTGGCAGAGCCTAATTTGAGCGTAACGCTATGCGTGGGAATGGTTATGCTTTTAATGCTTCTTATTGGTGGAATAAGAATGAAACACTTTCTTATTTTGCTAATTCCTGCTTTTGCATTAGTTCCAATTTTAATTATAATTGAGCCATATAGATTTAATAGGCTGGTTGCGTTTATTAATCCATGGGCAAATCCTCTTAGTGAAGGTTTTCAGCTAATTCAATCATTATATTCGTTGGGTGCTGGAGGTTTATTTGGTTTAGGTCTATTTAATAGCAGACAAAAATACCTGTTTTTGCCGTTTAGCGAAAGTGATTTTATTTTTTCTATAATAGGGGAAGAATTAGGGTTCTTTGGTGCAATTTGTTTGCTAGGGATTTATTTGGCAATGATAATTATTGGATATAAAATTGCATTGAAAGCCAAAGATAGATTTGGTGCATATTTGGCTTTTGGAATAACATCAGTTATTGTCTGCCAACTTTTAATAAACGTGGCAGTGGTAACGGGAAGTATTCCACCAACGGGAATTCCTTTGCCTTTTATTAGTTTTGGTGGCAGTAGTTTGGTTGTGTTTTTAAGTGCCATTGGAATATTATTAAATATTTCTAGGCAAGTAGATTTTGCTTACAATAATGCTATGCAAACTTCAAAAACATTTGATTTTAAGCACTTTTTTAATAAAAAAACTAAAATCAAAACTAAGCATATGGAAGATTTAAAACACACGTGAAATATGTGTGTTTTTTTGTTTCTATAATAAGATTATTTTAAATGATATTTAGTATTTTTTATGCTTTAAAATAAAAACAACTTAAACTTTGTGTTTATATAGGGCTTTGCGATGAGATTATATATTGACAATAATAAATTAAATGAGTTAGTAAAACAATTTGGTGAAATAAAATCTTTGTTTACTAAAGATGCTCAAAATAAGATGGAGAAACTTCTTGATATTTTAAAAAAGAAAGGTTTTTGTG
>JAZUCB010000051.1:0-6869 GCA_045638985.1 Clostridia bacterium | reverse complement strand
ATTTTTCAAAATTAATTTTAATCTATTAATATTAAAACTAAAGTTTATTCACATTTAATCACGCTTATTTTTCACTATTTTTATTCTTAAAACAACTTATATAATTATTTTAACAAACTCTCACCATTCATATTTTCAGGAATTTCTTCTCCCATCATTTCAAGCAATGTTGGAGCAATATCAGATAAATTGCCACCTTCACGCAAGTTTCTGCCAATAAGCTTGTTATCCACAACAATAATTGGAACCATGTTGGTTGTGTGAGCAGTGTTTGGTGACCCATCTTCATATTTCATAATATCTGCATTACCGTGATCTGCAGTTATAATTGCTTTGCCACCCTTATTTAAAATAGCATCAATAACTTTTTTAACGCAATCATCAACAACCTCACAAGCCCTCATTGCAGCTTCCATATTTCCAGAATGACCAACCATATCGCAATTAGCAAAGTTAACAACAATAAAATCATAATCTCCACTATTAATTCCTGCAATTGTTTTTTCTAAAACTTCATAAGCACTCATTTCTGGTTTTTCAGCGTATGAGATAAGTTTAGGAGAATTAACCAAAATTCTATCTTCATTTTCATATGTGTCTTGCTTTCCAGAATTGAAAAAGAATGTTACGTGAGCATATTTTTCTGTTTCAGCAATCTTTAATTGTCTGTAACCTTTTTCACTTAAGTGTTCCGATAAGATATTAGTGATTGGAATGTTATCAAACATAATCTTTGCATGAGATAAATTTTCGTCATAATTTGTCATTGTAACGAAATGCAAATGCAAATCTTTAACCCAATCCAAATCATTTGGCTCAGCAAAAACATATTGCAATTGTCTTTCTCTATCTGCTCTGAAGTTATATGAAATAACAACATCACCATCTTTAATTAATCCAAGAGGCTCATTGTTTTCAGTAAGTATTAACGGTTTAATAAATTCATCAGTTTCACCCTCAGAATAAGCCTCATCAACAGCCTCATTAGCATCAGCTCTTAATTTTCCAATTCCGTTAACCATTGCATCATAAGCAATTTTATTTCTATCCCAGTTTTTATCTCTATCAAGAGCCCAAGCCCTGCCAATAATTGTTGATATTTTTCCAACACCAATCTCATTGCAAGCATTCTCAATAATATCAATATATTTTTTTATTGACTTTGGTGGAACATCTCTTCCATCAGCAAAAACATGAATAAACACGTCTTTCAAACCATTATCTTTTGCAACTTTTAATAATTCAATTAAATGGTTAATGTGAGAATGAATTCCCCCATCTGTTGGCATACCTAATAAATGAAAACCCTTGTTATTCTTTTTTGCAACATCAATTGCTTCAAGTAACACTTCATTATTTGCAAATGAACCATCTTCAATTGCCTTGTTCACTCTAACCAACGGTTGCAAAACAACTCTTCCAGAGCCAATTGTTAAATGTCCAACTTCACTAGTTCCTGATTGACCTTCAGGCAATCCAACTTGCAATTCACTCGCATAAATCAATGTGCTAGGATATTTCTCAGCAAGCGCTCTAATGTTTGTTGTGTTATATTCTTTTATAGCACTTCTTTCAACGTCTTTAGGATAACCAAAGCCGTCCATAATAATTAACGCAGTTAAATCTTTCATAATCAACTCTCTTACTTCAAATTCTTTAGAATAAATTCAATTCTTATTCATTAAAACAAATCAAACAACGAACGAAATAGTTGTTCTATTTACTCAATTAATTTTAATTTTTAGAATTTATTAAACAGCCATAAATATTTGCTTAAAATCTTCAACTTTAAGGCATGCACCACCAATTAAACCACCATCAATGCTAGGCATTTCAAGAAGTTCTTTTGCGTTTGATGGTTTCATGCTTCCACCATATAAACCAATAATTTCATCAGCATTTAATCCGCAGATTTTAAAAACTAATTCTTTGGTGTGAGCAAGCATTTCTTCAGCTTGTTCTTTGGTGGCAGTTAAACCCGTACCAATAGCCCAAACTGGCTCATAAGCAAAAATAATTTTAGAAATATCTTCTTTGCTCAAATCTTTTAATGCCAATTCAATTTGACTTTGAACAATATATTTTTCTTTTCCTTCTTCTCTTTCTTCTTTTGTTTCACCAAAACACAAAATTGGAGTTAACCCACTAGCAATTGCTTTTTTAACTTTAAGATTGATTTCTTCATCACTTTCATGAAATAAACTTCTTCTTTCACTATGACCAACAATAACCAATTTAGCATCAAAATCGTTAATCATATTTGCACTAATTTCACCAGTGAACGCGCCTTTATCTTCATAGTGCATATTTTGAACACCAAATAAAACATTCGCACCACTCAAATTATTGCTTGCAGTTTCTAAATAAACACTTGGAACACAAACACCAACTGTGTTTTTGCAATCTTTAGTTGCTTCAATTAAATCTTTAAAATAATCTTGCAAAGACTTAAAATCCATGTTCATTTTCATATTACCAATTAAATATTTCATATTAAATCTCCTAAAAAAACAAATATAATCTCAATTGTTTAAATAATTTTTAAAAAATTGCAACTTAAAAAGTAATAGCATGATTTATTGCAAGTTTTAGCTTGCAATAAATCAAATCCTCAAACTATTCAACATTAGGAATAACAGCAACACCAGGCAATTCCTTGCCTTCAAATAATTTAAGGCTTGCACCACCACCAGTTGAAATATGAGTTATTTTATCTTGAAGCCCCATATTAATAATAGCAGATGCGCTATCACCACCACCAATAATTGTTGTTCCTTCTAATTCTGTTAAAGCAACAGCAACTTTGTTTGTTCCAACAGCAAATTCTTCTTGTTCAAAAACACCCATTGGGCCATTCCAAATAACTGTTTTTGCATTCTTAATTGCGTTTGTGTATAACTCAACTGTTTTTGGTCCAATATCAACGCCCATATATCCATCTGGAATATTGCAATCTTCAATAACCATTTTATTTTCAACGTCATTAATATCTTTAGAAACAACATAGTCAACAGGAAGCAATAAGCTAACACCTTTTTCTTTAGCTTTTGCCATCATTAATTTTGTGTCTTCAATTTTTGATTCATCAAGCAAAGATTCGCCAATTGTGTAGCCTTGAGCTTTTTGGAATGTGTAACTCATTCCTCCACCAATAATTAAAGTGTCAACTTTATCAAGTAGCGCATTAACAATTGAAAGTTTATCAGCAACCTTTGCGCCACCTAAAATTCCAACAAATGGTCTTTCAGGATTATTAATATTATCAACAATTATGCTCAATTCTTTTTCAATTAAGAAACCAATAGCACTTGGTAACTTTGTTGCAAGACCATAAGTTGATGCATGTTTTCTATGTGCTGTTCCAAATGCATCGTTAACATAAACATCGCCTAATTTAGCCAATTTTTCAATAAATTCTTCAGCGTTTTCTTCTTCACCAGCTTCAAATCTTAAGTTTTCTAAAAGCAAAACTTCTCCAGATTTTAAGTTGCTAGCCATTTCATTAGCACTTTGTCCAACAACATCTCCAGCCATTAAAACAGGCATATTCATAACTTCAGCTAATCTTTTTGCAACTGGTTTTAATGAGTATTTTTCAACAACTTTTCCATCTGGTCTACCTAAATGGCTCATTAAAATAACTCCAGCACCTTTATCTAATAAATACTTAATTGTTGGAACTGCCTCAACAATTCTATTATCATCAGTGATCTTACCATCAATAATAGGAACGTTAAAATCCACTCTAACAAGAACCTTTTTATTTAAAACATCTAAATCTTTAACCGTAACTTTATTCATATTGAACTCCTATATAGCATTTTTGATTATAATTCTTAATCAACTATTAGTATATAATATTAAAAAAATTTAATCAAACAATGTGTTTAATTGATTTGAAATTTTAGCAACATTTTTGCATTTATTCATAACTTGTTGTTTAAAATCACATATTGAAATTCTGCAAAACAAGTGTTATAATAAAATAGCAAATATAAAAAATATAAGAGTTAAAATATGAGCTATAAATCTTTAGAAAAAAAATTTAATAAGCTATTAGACCATAATAAAAAATTTGGCAATTGGGAAAACCAACTTAATGAATTGCTTGAAAGCGGAAACATGGCTAAAATAAAAATGTTTGAAATGGTAAACAACACTCAAATTGACTGGAACACGCTTTGGATAATGGCTGCAATTTCAACATTCACAAAAACAAACAACGAAACCATTTTTGAGCAAACACTTAATGATGCAATTAGTCATAATATAATCACCGGATTTGAAAAGAAGAAAGTTGGTTATCAAATAAGTGATAACTCTCACGAATCAATTAGATTTGTTAAACTAACCGAATTTTTCCCTAACTTAAGCGATAAAACTAAAAACATTTTATTTTCTAGTGAAAGAGCAGGCCATTGCCATTGGAATAGTATTCATTTATCAGAGGGAATTAGCCAACCGCATAAGTTGGTTAGTGGATATTGTTCATCAATGCAAAGCAAAAAAATGCACTACCCCCACTCATGGCTCGAAATAGAGCACAATAACAAAGAATGGGCACTTGATTTTTCAACAAACCTTGCAATGCATAAAGATGGCTATTATAAATTATTTGCCCCAGAAAACACCGTTGAAATTGATAACGAAACACTTAAAGAAGATTTAAAACTCAGATCGCAAACATCATTCGAAGATAAAGATATAAGAATGTATTTATTTTTTCCAAATGAAGCAAGAGCAGAAATGCAAAGTGAATCTTCTCAAACTTTAAGCGAATAATTGTTTGATAATGTATTAAAAAACACAAAAAACAACACTTGATATTAATTTTTCAAGTGTTGTTTTTTTTAACATAAACTACTCGCCATAAAAGTTTTTTAACTCAGCAATTAATTCACTTAAATCGCTAATTGTTGTAACTTTATTTTTCATTTCTTTATCACGCTTGGTATTGCCTAAGTACCATAAAATATGCTTTCGCATGTGTTTAACAACAAACACGTCCGGAAAATACTTTCTCAAAATTTCTATATGTTTATTAATATAATAAAAGTTCGTTTTTTTATCACTTAACCCTAAAATTTCACTAAAAACATACGGCTTTCCAAGAGCACCTCTTCCAATCATAACTCCATCGCACCCAGTTTCTAGCATTTTTAAATAACTTTCCCTATCGCAAACATCGCCATTGCCAATAACTGGTATTTTAACTGCTTCAACCACTTTTTTAATTAATTCATAGTCAACATTCCCACTAAAGAATTGTTCTCTAACTCTTCCATGAACAGTTATGGCACTTGCACCTGCTCTTTCACACATTTTAGCAAACTCAATAGCATTAACACTACTCAAATCCCAGCCTAATCTAAACTTAACAGTAACTGGTTTATCAGTTGCCGAAACGCACGCTCTAATAATTTTTTCTGCCAAATCAATATTTTTCATTAAAGCAGATCCATCTCCATTATTAACAATTTTAGGTGCTGGGCAACCCATATTTATATCAATAATGTCAAAATTTTTAACACTTTCACTTTTGCAGATTTTCGCCATAACCTCTGGTTCATGCCCAAAAATTTGAATAATTTTTATTTTTTCATTATCAGCGCTTCGCATTAAATCCAAAGTTTTTTTGCTGTTATAGGAAAAAGCCTTTGCGCTAACCATTTCGGTCACGCACGCATCTGCCCCGCATTCAATTGCAACACTTCTAAAAGCAATATCACTAACCCCTGCCATTGGTGCAAGTATTAAACCATTTTTAAACTCAAACTTTCCTATTTTCAACATGTTATCTTTCCTATAATTAAATTATATCAAATAAATAAGATTTTTAAGAAGCAAATTTTAAGTCAATTTAATTATTTTTTTTTGCCAAATCAACTTCAAAATTATGCAATCACTCATAAAAATCAATTTTATTAATAAACCCAACTCAAACCCATTATAAAACAAAAAAAACTTTTGAAAATATCAAAAGTTTTTATTTTTTTAGTTTAATGCATCTTTAAATGCTTTACCTGCTTTAAATGCTGGTGCCATGCAAGCTGGAACTTCAACTGCTTCTTTTGTTCTTGGATTAATGCTTGTTCTTGATTTTCTTTGTTTTGCAACAAACTTACCAAAACCAGCAATAGCAACTTCTTCTCCGGCTTTTAATGATTTGATTGTTTCAGCAACGAAAGCATCCATAACTTCCATAACTTCTTTTTGAGTTAATTCAGTTTTCTCTGCAACAACTCTCACTAAATCATTTTTATTCATATAAACTTTTCTCCTTTAAGTTTTATACCAAATTATACCATTTTTAAACATTATTAGCAAACAATTTAATATAAAAAAGCCTTAAAATAGGTGTTTTTTAATGATTTTAAGGTCTTTTTGAGCGTTTTTAACATATCAACGCCAATTTTTGAAATTTTTCACCCATAAAAAATGTTAAAAAATGGATTGTTTTAGGGCTTTTCCAGCTTTAAAAATTGGAACTTTTGTTGCCGGAATTATAATATTTGATTTAGTTATGGGGTTATATGTTTTTCTCTCATTTTTATGCCTCACTTCAAATTTTCCAAACCCCAAAATATTAATAGTTTCTCCATTTTTTAATGCCGAACTTATTATTTGTGAAAAATTATTTAACATTATTTTGCAATCTTTTTGAGTAAAATTAGTTGAACTCGCCAACTTTTTAACAACTTCATTTTTATTCATAACACACTCCTTCTTTTATATATTTCCATTATAAAAAAAGGTATACTTAATCAGCCAATTCTTTTGGTAAGAAAAGATATTTTTTTAAATTTAATATTTAAATAATCCCTTTCAAATTTATTAAAAACTCTATGTTTTTTTATTAAAATAAAATA
>JAZUCB010000050.1:0-6597 GCA_045638985.1 Clostridia bacterium | reverse complement strand
AGGGAGATTATAAGGAAGAAATATAACAACACTAAATGGTGGAATACAAAGGTGTGAAAATTACCAAAACTTTCAAAAACGGCTGTTGCAGAATGGCCAATAATTGTTGACGGGTCGAAATAGAATAAAACAAACAAATATAAACTTGCTATAAATGCAACACATTGCATTGCCTTTTGAAATTTTCCTTTTGTGAAATTAGCAAGAGAAAACCAAATGAAATATGTGCTACAAAAATGCAGTGGAAAAGACCACATATCATATCCATTTATAATGCTTCGAATCTGCTTAATAACCTCAAGAACAATTAATATAATGGTTATAATAAGCAAAGGTATTTGCCTTATTTTCTCAGACTTGTTTCTTAATAAAACTCCTATTAAAATTGCAATACCAATTATGCCAACAAGCATAAAAATTAAAACAACCCACTCTTCTTTCGTACAATTCATATTTTTACTATAACACAACACGATTTTTATTTCAACATAAATAGCATTTAGTATCTTTTATGATCAAACTTTTGATTATTTGATTAGTATTTTACCCCAACGCATTTATTAAAAAACAAAAAAACACAACTTTAAAAGTTGTGTTTTTTTCTACAAAATTAATAAAGTTAAATAACTTAGAGGAACTAAAATTAAAGCACCAACAACGTTAAATAACGTGTCTAACCCAACATAGAACCAAACCCCTCTTCTTTTAGACAAAGATTCTTTTTCCTTAACTTTAATATATTCTTTTAATGCAATAACGCCCGATAATGATGAGAATATTATTCCTAAACTTGCAACGTTAACCGAAACTAAAAGTGATGCATATTCGGTTGTGAATTTTGAAAGCAACACGGCAGTTGGAACATTACTAATAAATTGGCAACTAATATATGCAGTTAAATAAACACTTTTTTCTAGCAACGATTGCAAAAACTCTGTTACGGCAGGAATTCTTGCCATATTACCCGAAAATATGAAAAACGCAACAAATGTTAAAGGAATTGTGTAATCAACGTTTAAGAACGCTTTTTTGTCTGAAAAAAACATCACCACAACAATAACAGGCAACGCAATCCACCATGGAATTAATCTTAAAACCACTAAAAGAACAACTAAAAATGAAATTAAATAAGTAATTAAGCGTGTCTTATCTATTGCGTTATTATTTTCATCTTGATATTGCAAAGGTTCTTTTTTAACAAACATACACACAACAACAATCATTATTAACGCAAGAAGTGTTGGCAATGCCATTATTTTGAAAAATTCCCAAATTGATATATTATAAAACGAATAAATATATAAATTTTGTGGATTGCCTATTGGGGTTATCATGCCTCCCAAATTACTGGCAATATTTTGCATTATAAAAGTAAATGCACAATATTTAATATTGTTTGTATATTTCAAAACAATATAAGAAAGTGGCAAAAAAGTTAAAAGCGCCATGTCGTTTGCGTTAAATATTGCAGACGTGTAGGTAATAAACACCAAACACATTATTACACTTCTTGAATTTTTAAACTTTTTAACGATTATTCTAGCAACTTTTTGAAAAAAATCAATGTTTGTTAATCCTGCAACAACCAACAATATTAGAAATATGCAAGCAATTGTGTTCCATTCGAAATATTCTAAATACCCTTTATCAAAAGGAACAAAGATGCAAGAAATTAATGCAATAGCAACTGCTATTGCAAAAATAAAATTTTTCTTTAAAAATTGCCACACAAAATTAAGAACTTTTATCACTTTTCTTCACACTTTTCCAAATCTAAACTTGCAAGCTCATTCATTCTATCACATAGTTTATCTGCAATTTCTTGCTGAGAAAGCCCAGAATTTGCAAATTCAGAATATAAAACAGGTTTATCAATTATAAATTCTTTTGTTTTCTTCTTTAAATATGCCACGTAAACAGGCAAATCATAACCTTTTTGATAGCATTTTTTTGCAAAAACTAAAAATCCTGCAAAAAACATTGTTAGCTTATCGTGATAACCATTACTTGAATCTTCAGGGAAAATAACAATAGATCTATTATTTTCAATTTCATCAACACTAACTTTAACGGTGTTTCTAAATCTATAATCAGGATAAGTTGAAATCAAATTCAAGCCCCTATAAAAAACCCAAAGCAAAGGTGCTGCAATAACACATAAAATTCTTGATAACCATAAAGGCCAATGCTTTTTTTGATGAAAATATATTTTTGAAAGATAAGCATAAACCTTTGGCAAACTTGAATTCATTTCATAAGTTCCCCAAAATCTAAATGGCGATTTAAAATATAATTCCCATGCAAGAGGGCCTTTTGCTCCAACGTGGTTACTTAAAATTAAAGAACGCTCTTTAATTTCTTCACCTAAATATATAAACTTTGGTTTTCTAATAAATATTTTTAAAAAACCTTTAATTATTCCAAACCAACGAGGTCTTATTCTTTTAACTTTTTTCTTTTCCATATTCTTCCTATGCTTTTTTTTCATTAAATAACATTATATCTTATAATCTTACTTTTTTCCAAATAAAATACCATCACTTTAAACTAAAAAAATTTAATTAGTTAAAGTTAGTGCAAAGAAACAACGGGCGAAGTGCTCGCAAACGCGAGCAGTTGATTTGCAATCAACAAATTTTGCAAAGCAAAATTTAACTTCGCCCTCACCCACCTCACCTCACCACACCCCACACCAACATATTCTCAACTTAATTTTTTTCAAAAAGTTTTTATTAATAATGTTTTTAATTAAATTTAACGCTTATAAAATCAACAAAAAATGCTTAATTAAGTTAATTAAGCATTTTTTTTATTAAATTAATTCAGCAACTTCCCAAGCTCTCCAAACAACTGTTCTTAAATTACCAATGCCATTAGCATCGCCAACTAAATGAATATTTTTATTTGCTTGTGCGATTGGAGCAGGGTTATAACCGATTGCTAAAATAACATCATCAGCTTTAATTGATTTTTCTCCATTTGGAGTTGCAACAACAACTGTTGATTTTTTAACTTCTTTTAGTGAACTTTCTAAATAAACTGGAACTTTATTTGTTTTGAAAAAATCTCTTAAATATGAAGAGTTAGCCAAACACAATCCTCTAACAGCCATTAAATCGTTTTTAAACTCAACTATTGAAACCTTTTTGCCTTTTCTATGTAAATCATAAGCAATTTCACAACCAGTTAATCCACCACCAACAATAACAATGTTTTCACCAATTTCTTTGCCATTTAAATAATCAATTGCATCAATGCAACGTTCAGCTCCGGCAACTTTTAATTTTCTTGCACTTGAACCAGTTGCAACAACAATCTCATCAGCATCAAGCTCATTAACATCTTTAATTTCGGTGTTGAATTTAACTTCAATATTTAACTTTTTAATTTGGTTTTTATACCACTGCAAAAGTTGCCTATCTTTCTCTTTAAAATCAAACACAGATGCAGGAATAAACACCCCACCTAACTTATCAGTTTTTTCATAAATTGTTGCTTTGTGGCCTCTTAGAGTTAAAATTCTTGCAGTTTCCATTCCTCCAATTCCACCACCAATAACAGCAACTTTCTTTGGATTATTTGTTGGTTTAATCACGAAATTGCCACCATTCATTGTAACTGGATTTAACGCACATCTAGCCATTCTTTTTGCTTCATGCAATGTTTCATCATTTGCAACGCCTTTATAATGAGCCATTGCAAAACAAGCATTGTGGCAACAAATACATGGTTGAATATCTTCAATTCTATCTTCCATTAATTTTGTTACCCATTCGCCATCAACAAGGAATTGCCTTGCAACCCCCATTGCATCTATTTTATTATCTTTAATCGCTTTAGCACCAACATCTGGTTCCATTCTTCCAGCGCACACAACAGGAATATCAACAAATTTCTTAATATGAGCAACATCATCTAAGTTGCAATTTAGAGGCATATATGCTGGTGGGTGAGCCCAATACCACGCATCATATGTTCCGTTATCGCAGTTAAGCATATCGTAACCAGCATCTTGAAGGAATTTAGCGGCTTTTTCACTTTCAGCCATATCTCTTCCAACTTCTTTATATTTTTCGCCTGGTAACGCACCTTCACACAAGCCTTTGGTTTTACTTTCAACGGAATATCTTAATGAAACTGGGTAATCTTCCCCACACTCAGCCTTAATTGCTTTAACAATTTCTGCTGGGAATCTATATCTATTTTCAAAACTACCACCATATTGGTCGGTTCTGTTATTTGTGTATTTCAAAGTGAATTGGTCAATTAAATAACCCTCATGAACAGCATGCACTTCAACACCATCAACTCCTGCTTCTTTGCAAAGTTTTGCAGTTTTAGCATATGCTTCAATAATTTTATCAATTTCTTTAACACTCATTGCTCTGCAGTTAACACCTTCAGCCCAACGAGATGGCAATTCACTAGGTGATGCGCAAATATATGAAATATCTATAACAGGCTTCAATAATGCACCCAACCATTTATGTTTTAAGAAAGGAACAAGTGGATTTGTTATGGCAAAAGATCTTCCAAAACCAGCAGTTAGTTGAACAAACAACTTTGCTCCAGTTTTATGAATTTCTTCCATAAATCCTTTTAATTTTTTAAACATCTTTTTATTTTTATATAGCCATTGACCAAACATAATTGATTTAATTGGAGCAATACCCGGAATAATTAATCCAACATTGTTTTTGGCTTTTTCTAAAAAGAAATCGGCAGCCTCTTGATCAAAATGGTTTTTTTCCATCCAACCAAAAAGTGATGTGCCACCCATTGGGCACATAACAATTCTATTTTTAATTTCACAATTTCCAACCTTCCAAGGTGTGAAAAGTGGCTCGTATTTTTTATTCATTCATACCCCCATTTTGTTTTAAGTTTAACATACGCTTAAACTGATTAATTATATAATAATCTTTAAGAAAAAAATTGTCAAAAAGATTAGCAATAATCTTTGTTCAAACACTCTAAATGCAAATCTCCCCAATAACTATTAAAAACACAACACCAACAACTCAGTTCAAAGACTAACACCCCAACAAATAAAAAAAGTGAGCTTTTAATCTCACTTTCTACTTTTTAAACAGCGCTATAAAATCATTAAACGCCGGAATAAGCAATTTTTCTGAATATAAATAGTAAGCAACTGCACCCAGCAAAAACAATATTAAAATCATCGCAATCCATTTGGTTTTTGTTTTGCCGGAAATTAAACCAATAAGCATAAATAATATTGATAGAATTCCAACTCCCATTATACCCCAAATAAAGTATTTTTGATTTGTCAAAACAAACTTTTTAGCAACCTTAATAAATTCAACATTAATTTCAACATTATTCAACACAAAATAAAGAATTGTTGCAACGCAAGCCAAAATAGCTAAAACCAAAGCAAATGATGCACACCTACTTCTAGGTTTTTTACCTGTTTTTAATTTTTGAATTTTCTTATTATTTTCAACTGATAACTGATTTGCTTGCTGAACAACTTGCTCTGCCGGATTTAAGTTATTATTATTTGTTTGAACATTATCCTCTTGCTTTTCTGCATTAATTGCTGGAATAACAAATTCATCATATGTTGTGTGAGTTTCTGAAGTCTGTGATTTTGCACTTTGAGTTGGTGCTTGCTGAATTGGTGCTTGTTGAACTTGTGCTTGTTGAGGAGTGTTTTGATTTGCATTTGCAGGTGCTTGAGGAGCCGCCTCTGCTCCATTTATTTTAGGAATTTCAAACTCATCTTTAACAAAATCTTCTTCTTTTATATAAATTTGAGAATTTGGATTTTGAACAGGCTGAGGTTGCTGAACTTGGGACTGTTGCATTTGTGGAGTATTTGATTGAAATTGTGGCTGAAAATTAGGCTGTGGTTGAAGTGGTTGCCCAGTTTGTTGAGTTTCAAAACCATTTGCATTTAAATTTTGAACTGGTTGATTGAAAACCGGTTGTGGCTGAATTGTTGGTTGAATATTTTGAACGGGTTGAGTTTGATTTGAAACGTTATTTTGATTTGGAGTATTTTGAACTTTGCTTCTATCTCCAAAGATAGAACGCCCTTGAGCAGAAGCAAAATTAAACCTATTTTCATTAGTATTTTCTGGTTGCTGACTATCAACTGGTTGAGTTTTATAATTTGAAGACAAATATGCTTTTTGCTCTTCAAGAAATTTATCAACACTCATTCTTCGAGATTTTAACGATCTAGCATAAGCTGAAATATTTGAATAATTATTTTTAGGAGGAGTGTCTTTAACAAGATTTAACCTCTGCAAAAATTGCAAGTCTACACCGCAGATCTCGCACTTTTCTAAAGTATTAATCTCAACTCCACAATTTGGACAAAACATTTTTCATACCTACTTAATACAAGTTTAGTTATTATGATTATAAAACAAATAAAAGTTTATACCAAATAATTTAAACCAAATTACTTTATTTTTTAGATTAATACAATTTAATATACTTGCCACAAATTTAATAAACCTACTTATAACTCATTTTACCTAAAGCAATCTAAGATTATAATTAACATTAACACTTCAATTAAACTTTTTAATTAAACCACAACAACATTCAATCAATCATTAAAAA
>JAZUCB010000049.1:0-14625 GCA_045638985.1 Clostridia bacterium | reverse complement strand
TATAAAAAATAACGGAAGTGTTTATTCAAAGGATGTTAGAAACATTGAATATATTATAACTTTCTATTATGATTTGGATTCTCATGATGAAACTATAACATATTTAGATTTGGATTATGATTCAGAAAGTGATTCTTATTATTATAAGTTAACAAATTTGCAATCGGTTAATGGGCGAATTTTTGATGGTTGGAAAGTTTATTTTGATGGCGAAGTTATTGAATTAGATGAATCAAACAAGTTGTTATTTAATGATATTTTGTATAATAATGTTGAAATTGTTGCAAAGTGGGAGATTGCAACACCAAAACAATTAATGAGTTATAAAGCAGATAATTATATAATATTTGAAATTGGTTATGATGAAGTGGAGTTTGATGGTCAGTATAATGTTCAGTATAATTGGTATGGAATTGATGAAAGTGGAGAAGAAGTGTTAATAGAAAATGGAGATTCAGGTGTGTTTACCTTTATCGGTGTTGATTATGCTAAAGTTTATTGCAGGGCAAGGGTTATATATGATGCATCTACAAGCGATTGGGTTGAGTCTGAAGTTTATGAAATAAAATAACAAGTTAAAAGGATGTGTATGGAGAAGTTTGTTATAATTGATGGTAATAATTTGTTGTTTAGGGCGTTTTATGCACTTCCCCAACTAAGAAATTTTGATGGCGAAATAAGTAATGGGGTTTTTGGCTTTGCAAATATGCTTATAAAAGTTATTGCAGAGCAAAAGCCCGATTATATTGCTGTTGCCTTTGATAAAGGTAAGAATACTTTTAGGCATAAAAAATATGCCGAATATAAGGCTCAAAGAAAGCCAACTCCAAGTGAGTTGATAGAACAGTTTCCTATTTTGAAAAATATGTTAAAGCTTATGGGTGTTGCAGTTTTAGAGCATGATGATATTGAAGCTGATGATATTATTGGGATTTTAACCAGAAAGTTTGAAACGCAAAATATAATCGTTTCGGCAGATAAAGATGTGTTGCAATTAATTAACGAGAAAACACACGTTTTATCGCCTAAAAAGGGTATATCAGAAACCTTTTTATACACTTTAGATAGTTTAAAAGAAACAATGGGAATATCTCCGCTTCAAATAATTGATCTTAAAGCTTTAATGGGTGATGCTAGCGATAACATTCCAGGCGTTGCTGGAGTTGGTGAAATAACTGCAAAGAATTTGATTGAAAAATATCTTAGCTTAGAGGGTGTTTATAATAACATTGAAAACGAGAAAGGCAAACTAAAAGAAAAACTTGTTAATAGCAAAGAAGATGCTTTTCTTTCAAAAGAATTGGCAACAATTGTTGTTGATTACCCTTTGAATGTTGCATTGGAGCAATTTAAATATGAGTGGCCGTTAAATAATGAAGTTAAAGAGTTTTTTAAGAAATATCAATTTAATTCACTGCTAAAAAAAGAAGAGCTTTTTAAAGAAGTTGACGTTGCTGAAATAAAAGAGGTTGTTGCTAAAAAGGTTAAAGTTGTTGAGGTAAAAAACCTA
The DNA here is from genome assembly GCA_045638985.1 of Clostridia bacterium. Lineage (GTDB taxonomy): Bacteria > Bacillota > Clostridia > Christensenellales > UBA1242 > UBA11490. Next base: position 13,115 of record JAZUCB010000049.1, on the reverse strand, counting down.
GAAAAATGCAAAGAGGTTGCAGAAGAATGTTTGAAGGTAAGAGAAGTTTCTTTTTACATTAATCCGAGTTGTGTTGCGATTTATGATGGAAGGGTTGAGTATAGAATAAATTGTGAACAAAATTTATTAGGGGACAACTGTGAATTTGGACAAGTTTTGGTTGTCTTTAAAGAAGTTTTTGAACATGACAAAATTAAAAAAGTGTTATTCAATTCAAAGAATGACATGCACGTTTTAGATAAATTTAACATTTCATTAAACAACTATTATGACATTTTAATTGCTAGATATTTAATAAATTCAAACGCTAAAAGCAAAGTTAATTTTCAAGAAGTTCTGCTTGAAAATGGTTTAAGTGAGAAATTGATGGCAAGTGGTTTAATTGAGATTAAGAATAATCTTGATGAAAAACTTGTTAAATTTGAATTGGTTAAGTTGTTTGAAGATGTGGAGTTGCCTCTTGTTAAAGTTTTGTTTGCAATGGAGAAACAAGGCTTTAAGTTGGATTTAAATGAGTTAAACTCTCTAGATTTAAGGTATTCAAAAATTATTAATGAATTAACTGAAGAAATTTATGATTTAGCTGGGTGTGAGTTTAACATAAATAGTCCAAAACAGGTTGCGCAAGTGTTGTTTGAAAATTTGGGGTTAAGGCATAAGCCAAGCTCTAAAAATAGCACGGCAGTTGATGTTTTAAAAGAGATGGTTGGGTTGCATCCAGTGGTTGCTAAAATAATTGAATATAGGCAATATAGCAAGTTTCAATCAACATATATTAATGCCTTTAAAGAGTTGGTGAATAAAGATACTTGCAAATTAAACACAACATTTAATCAAACATTAACTTCAACTGGAAGAATATCTAGTAGTGAACCGAATTTGCAAAACATTCCGGTTAGAAGTGAAGAGGGCAAAAGTATTAGAAAAATATTTGTTAGTTCTTTTGAAGATGGCTATATTGTTTCTGCTGATTATAGTCAAATAGAGTTGAGGCTATTAGCGAACTTTAGTAAGGATGATATTTTGCTAAGTGCGTTTAAAAACAATGAAGATATTCACGCAAGAACGGCAAGTGAGATTTTTGGAGTTCCTCTTGGTTTGGTTTCTGATGAAATGAGAAGAAGTGCCAAAGCTATTAATTTTGGCATTATATATGGCATTAGTGATTTTGGTTTAAGTCAGAATATTGGAACAACTAGAAATGTTGCAAAACAATATATATCTGCCTACTTTGATAAATATCCTAAAATACACGAATACATTCAAAAAAATGTTGATGAATGTAAAAATTTGGGGTATGCTAAAACGTTTATGAATAGAATTAGAATTGTTCCTGAAATAAATAGCACCAATTATAATTTGCGTCAATTTGGAGAAAGGGTTGCAATGAATATGCCTTTGCAGGGTGGTGCTAGTGATATCATAAAACTTGCAATGATAAATGTTTATAATTGTTTTAATAAAGAAAAGCTACAAAGTAAATTAATGCTTCAAGTTCACGACGAGCTTGTTGTTGACGTGCAGAAAGATGAGCTTGAAAGAGTTTGTGAGATTTTGAAAGAAGAAATGGAAAAGGTTGTTCAGTTAGATGTCGATTTAAAAGTTGACATTGAATATGGTAGAAACTGGAAAAATATTGAATAATTTTAACAATAAATATAAACTTGCTGACAAAAAGACGACGTCAAGTCGTCTTTTTTAGTTTCTTATTGCGAATTCATAGTTGAAAACAATAATGGCATCTTCAATTAAATTGTTGACTAAGTTGTTTGAAATTAGTTTCTCATATTCTTTATAATTTGTTGCTTTAACTTGATTTATAATATTAAAGATATCAACTTTGTGTTTTTTTGAAAGTTCTATAATGTTTGCGGTGCTGGTGTTTATTGTTTCAACTGTTTTTGATAATGTTGATTCCCCGAACACATCAAAAACAGTGTTTAGAACTTCGCTATCAAAATCTTTGGAGAAGATTTCTTCTAATTTAACAAATAAAAATATGTTGTAGGTTAAGTATGGGGTGTTTTTAATAAGTTGAAAATCTTTTGAAACTTTTTTATCTAAAATTTCAAGAGAAACGTCGGCGTTTTTAAAGCTTTTATCTGTTACGTTTTTTAGTTGAATTAACCCTTTATTTACTTTCTTATTTATTATATTAAGTGCTAGTGTTTGGTCTTTATTAATTGTTTCAACTATTGTTCCATTTTTTAACAAGCAGAAACTTCCGTCGTAGGAGAGTTTTTGTTTGCTGTTTTGGGAGCTTTGTTGCGAAGATGATCCTCCGGCAGAGTTGTCGCTATTTTCATTGCTTCCTTGATTAGAGCTAGAAGGTTCGTTGGTTTGTGATTTGCTTTCTTCCAAAGTTATATATGGGAGCAAATATGAGTTGTTTGAGGATAAATACGATTTGTAAAAGTTTTCAACGTTTATATTGTCTATTCCAATTGCTTTTTTATTATTTGTTAAAATGTCTTTTAAGCCAAGTGCAAATTCTTTGGATATTGAAATGTTTGCTTCTAGAATTTTCTTTGCGTTGTCTGCGCTCACTAAGTCTGCGTTAGATGTTAAATTATTTGTTCTTGTGAAAAAATCTAAATATGTTGCAAGGTTTTCTTTTAATACATCTTTTGATGTAATGATAATTTCGCAATGAGCGAAGCTTATGTGTTTTCCGATAGAAGTTCCCATTTTTTCTAAAGCTTCGGCTAATGTGTTGCCTTTTTGTGAAATTAATTGATAGTTGTTGCCAATATTTCCAGCGCTTTTGGGGATAACCATTAAAACGCTTAATTCAATCTGGTTTTCGGTTTTGTCCACGCCAACGGCAGAAACAACAAGTCTTCTATTGCTTTCTGCTGGCAAATAGATGGTTGATGGAAGAAACAAAATAATGAAAAGTGCAAAAATTAATGCACTTTTATTTTTTGATATTTTTTTAATAAGGTTTATCATAATTTTTTCGCTTTATACTTATTTTGATTGTTGAAAGTAAATTTTTTATTTGATAATAAGTGTTTCTTTTTTAATAAGAAACCGGTTAAAACAAGAAGTGACGGGTAGCCAATTTGAATTACGGATGCGAAAATAACAAAAGGGGGTGAAGAAATTATCTGCAAAACAAGGCTTAATGAGATTTCTTCATATAATAAGAATCCGATATATATGCAAAACATTCCCAGAAGAATATAATTTTGTTTTTCTGTTCCAAAAGTTACTAATAAGCATTCTTTGGTTGAAACAAGTAATAGGCCTGTGTTAAAAAACAAAATAAAACTCCAAAGAAGAATGTTGATCCAATCTAATCTTCCAACGGTTGGTGGAATGGAGATGTTTAGTGAAAGATCGCTTATTGCTAAGTTTTCGTTTGATGCAAGGTTTCCGAAAGTTGCAATGAATATAAGATATAAAATATAAATTATAACCATTGCGCTAAGTGAATAAAAAATTAAAGTTTTGTTGGTGTTTTTTGTTAATTTAATTTTGCCAATAAAAAGTAGCATGAAAATATAGTCGCCAAATCCAAAAGTTGATGCGAAGGAGCCTTTTAAAATTGGTGGCACTCCATCTTGAAAAACCGGTAAAAGTTCTGAAAATGTTGTGGTTTTTAGTGATAAAGGAATTATTGCAATTATGCAAAAGATTGCAACATAAATTAAAATTTCTCCGCATCTACCAAATGTTTTAAATGATTTTGAAGATATGTAGGCTAATAGCGCTGTGCTGGGGATTATATATTTAACCCAATCGAAGTCGTCAAACAAAACCCTGTTAAAATAATTTTGAATTTCTTTAAGTGTTATGAATGCTTTGAAAAAGAAGTAAAAGGCGAGTAGGCTGAAAATAACTTTAGCAAAAACTTTTCCAAAACATGATTCTAAAGCAGTTTTAAATGTTAAGTTTGGGTGTTTTTTCATAAACCAAAGATAAGAAAAGATTGATACAAAATCACTGGTTAGGTTTAAAAGAATGGATATATGAGAGTTGTTTTTTGAGATTTCAAAAACAAGCGATGGCATTATAATAAATTTCAAACTAACAATGCTGATAAATAAAATAATGCCTACTTGGCGAGTTGATAATTGCTTCATGTTGAACCTCGTGTTTGGTGTTAATGTTAACAGTGTTTTAGAAAGTGTTAATAAGTTAGTGATTATTGTCAAAATCGTTGGCTTTTGTTTTTAATCTTGTTTTGTTTTTATTTTTTAAGCTTGTTGGTCGTGAAAACATATTGGTTATATCTTTTTTGAAAAAGGTGTCTTTTAAGTCTGATTTGTGTTGTGGTGAGAATGGTGCAAGGTATGCGGTGTTGTATGAGTCGAAATCATTGAGGTGGAATAATAAAAACAAAGTTAAAGACAATATTCCATAAAAGCCCATTGAGCCTCCGGCAATTGTGTAAGCAAATCTTATCATGCTAAGCTGAGGGGCAAGGTCGGGCAAGGTGTAAAGAGTTATGCCTGATAGGGCAACTATCATAACGGCAGGTGGGGAAACTAGTCCTGCCTTTGTTGCTGTGTCGCCTAAAATTAGAGCCCCTACAATGCTAAGTGCCAAACCTAAATATTTGGGCATTCTTAAGCTTGCCTCGTATAAAACTTCGAATAGTAGCAAAACAAAAATTATTTCAACAAATGGGGAGAGTGGTAGTTGTTGGGTTGTGTTCATGATAGTAACAATAAATTTTAGTGGTATAATTTTGTAATGATGCAGTTCAATTGCGATATACATGCCTGGAAGTAATAAGGTTATTATCAAACTAAATATTCTAATCAATCTTAGTGCTGTTGCTCTCGAATGTTGAGAATAGTAATCGTTGCTGGTTTGAATATCTTCTAATAAAAGAAAAGGAAGGGTTAGTGCGATTGGGGAACCATCAACTAATATGCCAACTCGCCCCTCAAGTATTTTAGAGCAGGCTATGTCGGCCTTTTCGCAACTGCCAATTTGTTTGAATATGCTGTTGGGGTAGAATTCTAAAAATTGCGACACGTAAAAAGAGTCTAATATTCCGTCGATGTTTATTTTTTTGATTCTTTTCCTTATTTCATTAACAACTTTTTTATTAGCAATTGACGAAATGTAAAATATTGAAACTTGTGTTTGGGTGTATTTGCCAACTTTAAAGTGTTCAAAAATCAAATCGGTTGAAGCAATTATTTTCCTTATGCATGCAATATTAGTTTTTATGTTTTCGGTGAATCCGCTTCGTGGTCCTTTTAATACGGCGCTAGTTGGGGGCTCTTGAATTGCTCGTTCTTTTTGTTTGTCAACTCCAAAAATTCCACATTCTTCAAGACTGTCTATAAATAGAATTGCTTTTCCTCTTAAAATTTCAAAAACACACTCTTCCATACTTTTTGTTGTTGAGCTTTCTGCAAGCAAGATTTTGTTTTCGAGAAGATTTTTTATGCTAGTAATTTTATAGTCTTTTTTTAAATTTTCAAATGGGTGCATTATGTTGTTGTTTATTAATAAGCTATCATTTAAACCTATTAAATAAACTAGGCAGGCTTTAAGTTCTCCAATTTTAAAGTCTTTTATTATAAGATCATTTGAGTTTTTAAATTGTTTTTTTAAATTTTCAATGTTTTGAGTGAGTTCTTTTTGAATAACAAAATCTTTTAATTGGGTTTTAGATGTGTATAGTTTATTTAATTTCATGTTATTATTCCTTTGAATTTGAGTTTATAAACCAAAGGTTGTTTTTGGTTTTAATTGCTTTCTCTAGGTGGTTAATTTGGGGTTTTTGTTTGCTAAAAACGGTACCTTGCTTGTTTGGTGCGAGATTTGAATCATCGTTTTTAAATGTAATTTCATAAAAAGAAAAGCCGATAATGTTTAAAAACGGGTTTATGTGATATAGTTCATTTTTTATATAAACAATTGCAATAAAAGTTAAAATAATTATGAAGATTATGCTATAACTAACCTTGCTTAAGTCGAATGTGATTGCAAAAAGAACAAATAATGAAAAATAGTTTAAAAAATGTTGGTCTGTGATGTTTTTGCAAGATGTTATTATTATATTTTGAGTAAAAGCCTTCTTTTTATAAGTGCAAATGTAAAAGCCGATTAATCCGGTAAGTGTTAGGGTGGTTAATAAGACAACCATCAGTGTGTTTAAAACATTAAAGTGAAGGTTTCCTAAAAGAATCTCAATTAATGTTTTGGTTATTATTAAAATGTAAAGTGGTATAAATGCACATAAGAAAAGTGCACATTTAAAGAAAAAATCCATACTTTATATTGTGGAAAAGTGTGGATTTTATTACATAAAAATTATGTTTAATATGAGGGGTTTGTTTATTGATTTAAATTAAATGAGGTTTGTTGTTGTGTAGATGGGGGTTAAGTGTAGAATTGTAAAGCGTTTCTGGTGTTTATAAGAATAAACATTGTTTATTATACTAAACAAACCTATTAAATTAAAGTTACAATTAAAAAAATTAAGCCCATGCCGCAAAAGTTAAAAACGTGAGGAGAATAGTTGTTATTTTCAAAAGCTTCTGGATAAATATCGCAGAAAGTTACATTTAGCATTGCTCCACCGCTAAAAGCCAAAGCTAAAGCTGATAGGTTTGAGTTTATGTTTGTTATTATTAAACCAATTAATCCTCCCAATGTGGTTAAGGATCCTGCTAAGGTGGCTAAGGTGAAGCTTTTAATTTTACCCATTCCTCCTGAAACTAATGGCGTTGCAACTGCCATACCTTCTGGGATATTATGAATAGTTAAAAGAATTGAAATGGTTATTGCTGTTTTTAAGTCTACTGTGCTTGAGGTTGCGATTGCCATTCCTTCAGGAATGTTATGAAGAGCGATTGCAAAAAACATAATAACTCCAGCTTTAATTAACTTGGAAGAGTTTTTGTTTTTATTTTCTAAAGTTAAAATAAAGGCTTGTACTTTTTTTGATTTTGAATTTTTGTTTAATATAAAATTAATTAATGAAAGCGTTAAAACGCCAAAAGTTGCACTTAGTAGGGTGTTTATTGGTGAACACAATTCTAAAGATTCGGGAATTATACTAAAAAAAACCATGCTTAGCATGCATCCGCCTGCAAAAGCCAATATGTTTTTTGTGGTTTTTGGGTTTGATTTGTTAAAAACAATTCCAAGTAATCCACCTAAACCTGTGCCAACGGTGCCAGCAATGCTAGATAAAAATAAAATGCTCATATAAATCCTTTAGTGTTTTTTAATTATTTATATTTTAGTTTCTTTTAAACTATGCTTTGGAAAGAGATATTAGTTATTTGAATTGACTTAAAACATGTAAAATTATATACTTTTGGTAATGTAACATTGCTTAAAACTTAGTGGATTTAAGTGTTTATTTGATTGGAGGAATTATGACAACAACAGAAGAGTTTATTGAGTTATATAAGAACAATATTAAAAGAGAAGGTTCGAATGAATTGTTGGACTTTTTGATTAAATCTGATTTTTTCACTGCACCAGCTAGCACAAAGTTTCATAGTGCTTTTGAGGGTGGTTTATGTGATCACTCAATTAAGGCGTATAAAAGGTTTTTAAAAAACATAAAAAATGAATATGGTGAAGATTATAACAACAAAATTTCAGATGAAAGTATTGCTATTTGTGGATTGCTTCATGATGTTTGCAAAATAGGTTATTATAAAGTTGAATATAGAAATGCTAAAGAAGATGGTGAGTGGATTAAAAAACCGTATTACACCGTTAGTGATTCTTTGCCTTATGGTCATGGGGAAAAATCTGTTTATATTTTGAGTGGCTTTATGAGGTTAACAAGAGAGGAAGCAATGATCATCAATTGGCATATGGGTGGATTTGATAAAAGAGTGCTTGGTGGTGATTATAGTTTGAGTGAGGTTTTTAATACTTTTCCGAATGCATTAATTTTCCATGTTTCAGACATGCAAAGTTCATATTTGGATGAAGAAAGATAAAAAAATAAAAACCACGTTTGTTTAAAGGTTCTGTTAATAGTGGTCTCTAAACCAATTGTGGTTTTTTATTTTTATGAAAAATGTGGTGTTCAAATAATCAACATTGGTTGGCTGAATGCAAAAGTTTTTAGGTTGAGATTTAATTTTTAAATATAACTTTTTTTATTTGGTAATATTTGCAAAATAAGATATAATATTTTTGTATAATTATAGAAATATTTGTTTGTAATGAAACTTGATGAATATTAAGTTTTGAAAAATGGAAAAGGAGAAATTATGATAACTCTTAAAGGCATTACGAAAATATTTGAAAACAGGGTTGAAAGGGTTTCGGCACTTAAAAATGTGAACTTAACTCTTGAAGACACAGGAATGGTTTTTGTTAATGGATATAGTGGTGCGGGGAAAAGCACATTGTTAAGCATTATCGGAGGTATTGACGTTGCCTCGTCTGGTAATGTTATAGTGGATAACTTTAGTTTAAAAGATTTAAGTTCTGTTGAGTTGGATAGATATAGAAATAACTATGTTGGTTTTGTTTTTGAAAGTATTGACTTAATTGAGAATATGACTGTTGAAGAAAATATTCGTGTTAGTTGCGCTTTTAATGGTAAAGAGCCTTCAGAAACTCAAATGGAATATTTAATTGATAAGTTTAAATTGAGTTCAATTAGGAAAAGAAAACCAAACCAAATTTCTTTGGGGCAAAGGCAGAAAGTTGGTGTTGCTAGAGCATTGGCAAAAGATCCATATTTGTATTTGGCTGATGATCCAACTGGTCATGTTGATGCAAAAAGGGCAGACGAGATTTGGGCTATTTTAAAAGAAATTTCAAAAAAGAGATTGGTTATTGCTGTTAGCCACGATTCAAGAATTATTGAAAAATATGCTGATAGAATAATAACTCTTGAAAATGGTGAAGTTGTTGATGATATTCTTAATGAAAGCACTGGAAAAACTTCGAAAGCTGGAGGGGTTAAAGCTGTTGTTTCGGATATAACTGATATTTCTCAGGCAAAGTCTGCAAGGGAAATAATTTCTCAGAAACATAAGTTTTCTTTTAAAAATTTGTTTTGGTTAACTAAAAACAATTTAAAGTTTAAACCTTTACGCTTTATTAGCATTATTTTGTTAACGGCATTTGCATTAATGACTTTTAGTTTGTTTACGATTTTAAACAGGTTTGACAGGGTTGAAGTTTTGGCTAAGTCTATTGCTCAAAACGATATGGAATATGTTACGTTTGTTAAAGCAGATGGTAGTCCGGTAACAACTAAAGAGTATAATAATATTTTGGTGTATAATAAAGCACTATATGGTAAAGATTTTCAACCAGGTCAATTAATAGAGTTTAATGGAAGGTTGATGCAAGATGGCTCTTACACTGAGTATAAAGTTAATTATGTTCTTAATCAGGTTTATACTCAAGAAACACAAACATTCCTTGGGCAAAAGATTTTATATGGTTCAAGACCTCAAGGAGAACTTGATTGGATGATTTCAGATTACGTTGCAGAGCAGATCAAAAGAGGTTTAGGGTTGCAGGATCAATCTGAAGTTTTAGGTAAAGAATTTAATTCATCTTCTTATAATTTAAACGCAAACAAAAAGATTACAATTGTTGGAATTTACGACACTGATTATGAAAAATATATTGACTCAGAAACTTTTATGAGTAACGGTTATAAGTCTCATGAATTAGATTATAATGAAAAATATGTTTATTCTGTGGCAATTGTTGGAGATGAGTATGTTGATGCAATAATTTCAGCAAATTCTAAAAATTCAAGCTATGTTATTACGGCAGTTGATAATTATTCTGGCTCTATTTACTCAAGTGGTGCAGAGCTGCTTGTTAGAAAAAAAAGTGGTGCCGACTCTGATGTGGTTTGGTTGGCTGGTGGCGATAAATCCGGTGTTTCTTTAGAAGGTTGGGACGGGCTAGACGAAAACGGTGCAAATTCGCAAATAATTTTATCGTTAGATTTCTTTAATGATTACTTTGGTAAAATCGGTGCTTTTACTGGTAAATATGCTTATGGTTTAACAGAAGACTATTTAAATCAGAATGGGTTTGCTTTGAATGATGGTGTTGAAAACGTGTTAAAAGGTGGATACTCATTAAATATAACAATGAAATTTAATGGACAATATGAAAAAACATTCTGGGTTGCTGGGGTAACAAATCATAATGAGCTTATTATTAGCAATAATGATTATGATAATATTTTTAGCGAAACTAAATTTAAAACAACAGGTGTTATAATTAAGGCTGGAAGTTCTCAACAAATGATGGAAGAGCTTATTGTTGAGCTAGAAAACAATGGATTCCAATTTACTAGCACAACATCAGCAAAGATTGATCAGTTTGACAATAATATTTCAATTTTTAAATCAGTATTCTTGGCTTGCAGTATATTATTTGCTTGCTTTGTTGCTGTTTTGATTTATTATTTTGTTTATACCTTGATTTCTGAAAGAAAACATGCGATAGGAATTATGAGAACCTTTGGAGCAAGGGGAAGAGATGTTTTGAAAATATTCTTGTTAACTGGCGCGTTTATTGTTTTGGGCATAATGATTGCTGGAAGTGCTGGAACACTAATTGCATCATTGATAGGTAATCTATATGCAAGAAGCGCAATGGCAACTATGTTCAATGTGTTCAATGTTAAACTTATTGATTTTGTTTTATTGTTCGGAATTAGTGCGTTCATGATTTTTGTTGGAACGTGTGTTCCTATTGCAAAATATATAAAAGATGATCCATATAACAATATTAAAGGTAGATAATAAAAAAAGTTTCAGGTTTTCTGAAACTTTTTTTTATAGATGTTAAAAATGTCTATACTATATTTTTAATTGTTGTGGTTTAATTATAATAATTATTTGATTATTGATTTTGTTTTGGTTAATTTGTGCTATCCTCAGAATAATAATCAACTGAAAGTAAATTATTAAATGCTTTATCATATTCTTCTTGAGTTATCTTTTTTTCGGCTAATAATTTATTTAACTCTGCAATATTGCTTGCGCAAAAATCGATTGCTTCTTTCGATAATTGTTCTTCTTGAAATTGTTCCGGATTAATTGTTTCAGATTGATGTGTTTGTTTTTGAGTATATTCTTTTGGCTTATAAATAAATAACCCAATAAGTGCAAAGATGCTAGCAAAAACCATGCCAAAAGCAAATTGGATAATGATAAAAAATATTATTGTTCGTTTTGAAGAGAGTATTAGGTTTTTGTTTTTTGAAATATTTAAATAAGATCTTCCAGCATAAAAGTTAACAATGGCAGAAAAACTACAATTAATAATAAAATCAAATTTAACAGATTCAAGGTCTGCTTCAGTTAATTCATAAAGTGAGTTATAAACCATTTTAAACGAGTCTTCAAAGATTGAAATTTCAAATAAAATTCCAAGTGCGAAAATTAAACAAAGTGCTAGTATAATAAAACTTAATATGCTTGCAATTCTAAAAAATACTCTTGAGCTTTTTCTAACAGTCATAATTGATCCTTTTGAATGTTTTAACCAGAATTCAGATTATTATAACAGAAAAAATATGGATTAACAACAATTTAAAGGTAGGAGGTGGAATAAATATGGTTGTTATTTGACGAGATGTTTCATTTTTACAAATCTTTGTTGGTTTATATGTGACAATATGTTGCATAAGTTTGACAAAAACTGGTGGTGGTTGGTTTGAAATGTTTAATTTTTTTATTCTGGTTTATTTATGTCTGTTTTTTAAGGTTTGCCCCATGTTTTTTTGTGCCGTATATTGACATATAAATAAAGTTGTGTTATTATAATATAATTTAAATATATAAGAGGGGAATTATATGAAAAAATGGGGAAGTAAGAACAATGAAGTTTTTGTTCCAAGTGGCTTTCAGAAAGAAGATGTTCTTTTAATGCAGGAAAGATTTGCGGTTGTTTATGATGCTATGAAATCTTTCAATAAAATGGATGCTAATTGGAATTTGTTTGAAACTGAGATTGATCATGGGGATCTTAGAAAAGATCCTGTTAGAATTTATGCTATGAAAACTGAAAACAGAATTGGTTGTGGAGATAAAAACATAGCTAAAGTTGTTTGCGGTGGAGATGTTTATTATTATGTTTCTGAGGATAGGCGTTTGCCAGGCAAAGAACCTGAGTCTGCATTGTTTTTTAAGAAAAATAGAAATGGGGATTTTTTGGCAGGAAATCATAGCGAAGGTGATTTCATTGGTGGTCTTTTTCAACATAAAAGGCCTGATTTAAAAATTATGCAAAACGATTTAGGAACTGTTCAAGCTAATTTTATGGAACAAAAAATCAATAAGTGGATGGATTTAATTCCTGAAGTTGCAGAGTATGTGATAACGAAGCCAGATGTATTAGAAAAGTTTTCGTATGACAATGGCAAACCTGATCTAGATGTTGTTTTAGACTAGTTGAAGACTATAAAAAAATGAAAAAATAAAAATGTTGGTGATGGAAAATGTTAAAAAAAGAGAGTTTATCAGAAAGTCAAAAAGAATTAATTGTTAATGCAAATGCAGTTGCGAAATGTGGTGATGTTAAAGATTTTTATGAAAATGCTAAGAATAAAAATGCAACAAATTATCAAAGTCTTGTTGAAGTTGATGGAAAAATGCAATTATTAACATTGTTGAGGGATGAAAACAACAATCCAGAAAATTTTCACGGAGCTTTAACTGAGCCAGAATCGGGCAAGGTATTACTTTATGTGTGTTCAAGTCTTGGAAGGGGGGATGAGGAGAGCTCAGTTCCACAAAGAGAAACATATTATTTTAATAGTGTGCATGAATGTGTTCAAGAAGGTTTGGGTCCAAATTGGTGGAAATGTTTGACTGGTAAGTTTTGTGAACCTGTTGATGCAGAAAAAGCACAAGAAATGAATATGTTGATGACTGTTATAGAAAAAGATTGTGATAACAAAAAAGACTTGATTATGGGTGGGGACCTTGATTTATCTGTGAGTAAATAAAAAGAAGCTAAGGCTTCTTTTTATTTTTGTGAATATAATATAATTGACAATATGTATTGAGCTGATGTCAAATACGTTGAAGTGATTTTAATGTTTGTGCCAAATAAGTTTTTTGATTAACTTAAACTTATTAAGACATGAGTTACGCATTATGTTGATATTAATATTTATTATATTTTAA
>JAZUCB010000048.1:0-11229 GCA_045638985.1 Clostridia bacterium | reverse complement strand
AGTAAATATTTTTTTTCGCAGAAGTCTGTTTTTTGTTTGCGAAATTTGCGTTATATATTAAACAAAAATTTAATTTTTATGCTATAATCATAGAAAGGAGATTAATATGTTTAGCAATAAAGTTGTTTTAATAACTGGCGGAAGCAGAGGCATTGGTAGGGCAACTGCAATTAAGTTTGCAAAAGAAAACGCCAAAGTTATTATTGTTTTTAAAAGCAATGTTGAGAGTGCAAAAAGTTTAATTAAAGAAATTGAAGAGTTTGGTGGTGTAATTAAAACTATTCAAGCAGATCTTTCAATTCAAACCGAGTTAGATAAAGTTGTTGAAAAAGCGTTAAGTTTTTATGGAAGAGTTGATATTTTAGTTAATAATGCAGGCATTGCGTATGATAGGGAATTTGAAGAAATAACATATGAGGAATGCCTAGAAGTTATAAAAACCAATATGATTGCACCTTTATTTCTTTCGCAAAAGTTTGCTCCCCAAATGCTAAAACTTTCGGGGGGGGGGTAAAATTGTAAACGTTAGTAGCACAAGTGGAATGTTTGATTTTAATCCCGGAACTGCAGATTATGCCATGAGCAAATTAGCGTTGCAATCTTTAACAAAAGATTTGTCTATGAAATATGCACCGCAAATTTGCGTTAATGCAGTTGCACCTGGTTGGGTGAATACTGATATGAATGCTGATTTACCTCAAGAGTTTGTTGATAGTGAAACAGAAAAGTATCATATGAAAAGGTGGGCAGAGCCAGAAGAAATAGCAGATGCAATACTTTATTTGGCAAGCCCAAAAGCAAGTTACGTAACAGGCCACGTTTTGGTTGTTGATGGTGGGCATTGTTAATAATTTATTAAATAAAAAGAACAAACTATATTTTGAATAACAGTTTGTTCTTTTTTTTGTTTTATATTTTAAAATTAAGTTCTTGAGTTATGTTAAAGAAGTTTTTCCAAGAATTATTTAAATATTTTTTATAGTTTTTAATTGTGACCTCATTAGGGGAAACTTTGTTTAAGTTGCTCCATGAAATTGGCATAGAAACTGGTGCATTTTCTCTTGCTCTAACCGAATAGGGTGCAACGCACGTTGAACCACGATTGTTTCTTAAATAGTCGATAAATATTTTGTTGTTGCGTTTGTCTTTTTTTAAATTAGTTGTGAAAATATCAGGCCATTTTTGCTCAATCAAAGTTGCAACCTGACGAGAAAATTCATAAAACTGTTTCCAACTTTTTGTTTTTGAAAAAGGCACAACAATATGGTATCCCTTGCCGCCACTCGTTTTTAGAAAACTAGTTAGATTTAATTCATCTAAAACTGATTTAACTTTTTTAGTTGCACTTCTCAAATCGGTTAAACTTAAATTTTCATCGGGGTCTAAATCAAAAATCATAACATTTGGCTTTTCGTTTGCTTTAACCGAACTGCCCCAGGGATGAAACTCAAGTGTTCCCATCTGAACTTGATATATTAATTGAACTTCATCTTTTATATAAAAATATTCTTCGCAGTTTACTTTAAAAATCTCCACCATTGATTTGTCGGTTGTTGGGTGTTTTTTAAAAAAACATTCTTGCTTTGAATTGCCTTTATGGCAACGAATAACTGCTAGCAATCTATTTTCAACGAATGGCATCATTCTTTTTGAAATCTCAATATAATAGTTAATAATATCAATCTTTTTTATTTTGCTTTTTGGAAAAAGCACTTTATTTGGATTTGTGATTTTTATTTCAGTTGTCATTATTTAAACTCCAGTTTAACTTGCTTTGGTTCTTTATCTTTTCGAAGTGCAATAAAGCTTGGTTGACGAAGAAGTTTTTCTTTGGTGAGTTCTGCAAATTGAATTTCTGCAACAAATTTAGGGGATATCCACGTAACATTTTTTTCTTCAATATTATTTTTAAATGGGCAAGTTTTTAATGCGATTTTTTTAAATTTTTCGCTCAATTCTTTTCTATCGGTTTGGTTAAAACCAGTTCCAACTTTGCCTGCATATATTAATTTCCCTTTTTCGTAATAACCAACTAGCAAAGCACTCAAATCTTCATTTTTTGAGCTGGTTTTAAAGCCACCAATAACAAACTCTTGCCTTAAATAGCATTTTATTTTAAGCCAATCATCATTTCTTTCTGATTTATATTTTGCGTTAATATTTTTTGCAACAATTCCTTCTAAGCCCTTTTCTTTTGCGAAGTTAAAACTTTCTTTTCCATTGCCTCTAACGAAGTTAGAATAAATTAAATTTTTATCTGCCTTTGCCAACATTAATTCTAACTTTTTTTTACGCCCCAAAAGAGGAAGTTCTCTTAAATCTTCCCCATTAAGTGCTAGAATATCAAATATAACATAACTTAAATTATTGCTTTCGCCTTTTAAAGTTCTTTGCAATAGCCCAAAGTCGCTTTTGCCATTTTCATCAAAAGAAACAACTTCTCCGTCTATAATAAAATTGCTTTGTTTTAAATTTATTAAACTATTGGAGATTTTGCCAAGTTTTTTAGTGTAGTCCAAACCATTGCGTGTTAGCATTTTAACTTTGCCATTTTCAACGAAGCTAATAATCCTATAACCATCATACTTTATTTCAAAAATCCAGTCTTTTCCTTTTGGGATTTTTTCAGTTAATAAAGCAAGTTGAGGAGAGCATGTTTTTAAGGGAAGTTTAGGTGTTTTGGGTTGTGCTTTTGAAGTTGCGAATTCATCTTTTATTTTTATTATTATCCAGTTATCTTCATTTGTTTTAATTAGGCTAAAACCACCTTTAAATTTCTCTCCGTTTAAAAGTATTTTAATATGTCCTTCTTTCAACCCTTTAGTTAAACTTTCTAACGCAACATAATTTCCTTTATCGAAAATTTCAACCGAACCAGCTCCATAATTGCCTTTGGGAATAACGCCTTCAAAATTAATATAATCAATAGGGTGATGTTCAACTTGAACTGCAAGCCTTTTAACTCTTGGGTTTAAAGATAACCCTTTAGGCACTGCCCAACTAAGCAAAACCCCGTTATGTTCAAGTCTAAAATCATAGTGTTTTGCTCGAGCTTGATGGTATTGGATAACAAATCGTTTTTGATTTACCTTCTGTACTTTTGGTTTAGGTTCGTTTGTTGAATTAAAGTTTCTTTTATTTTCATATTCTTTTAAGTTCATTGTGCTTTCCTTTTAGGTGTGGATAAGCTTTTTTGAAGAGCGTCCATAAGATTAATGATTTTAACTGGCTCGCCCTCATCTTTTGATTCAACAATTTCGTTTCCGTTTATTTTGCGTTTAATTGCTTTTTTAAGTTTTTCATAATATTCATCTTTATATTTTTCAGGCTCAAATTTTCCACTCATTTGGCTAATTAAGTTTTTAGCTAAATCTAGTTCTTTTTTTGCAATCTTGCCTGTTTCAACTGCTGGCGCTTTTTGAATTTCACTATGGAAGTAAAGTGTGTTTATAAGCATGCTACCGTTTTTTGCTCTAATTAAAATTAATGTTTCTTTTGTTCCCAAAACTGTTTTTGCAATACCTGCTTTCTTTTCCGATTCCATGGCTTTTAATAAAACGTTAAAAGCTTTATCTGCACCACTAGGTTTAACGTAATATGCTTTATCGAAATATATTGGATCAACTTCATCAATATCAACGAATTTTTCAATTGTGATGTTTTTATCCTTTTGCGATTTAATCTTTTCAAAGTCGGCGTCGGTGAAAATAACATATTTATCTTTTTCGTATTGATATCCTTTAACAATATCGGAATTCTTTATTTCTTTGTTGTTGCAGTCAACGCACGTTTTTTTATATTTAACTCGCGACTTGGTTTTTTTCTCAAGCATATTAAAACCTATGCTATGCTCTTTAACGCTTAGTGATAGTGTTATTGGAATATAAACCAAACCAAAAGCAATTGCACCTTTATATGAATAAGCCATAATAATTTCTCCTTAAATATATATTTTGCAAAGATGCTTATTTTCATTCTTATTTAATTGGGTATTGAAAAGCAAAGGTTTGTGTGGTAAAATTATTAGTGAGGTGGCAAAACAATGAAAAGAAAATGGTGGTATGAAGGCAACACAGAAGATATTGATAACGAAATTTTTATTGATTTAAAAAATCCTAAACAATGGGACTACACTTCCATAACAATGAATGGATATCTTACTGGAAGTGATTTTGGCAGGTGGTTGGTACAACGCCCAGCTTTTAAAGGAAAGAATGATGATGAGTCAACTAATAATTTCGTTAATGGAGTTATTGATCAATTTGGTGGAGAAGTTGTTGGAGAAAATCCAAAGGTTAGAGAGTTTGTTTTTAATTATTTAAAGCAAGAAATGCCTTTAGATGAAGATGACGTTTATAACTGCAGGTTTCCAATTATTGTTTATTCTGCCGATTCAAGGTTTATTGTTAGTAGAGTGGGAAACGGCAATGAAGAATTTTTTGTTGATATAAGAAGAAATGGCAAAAACATAAGTGGTTGCAAAATTTATGCTGAAGATTTAAATCTTATGAGAAATAGCTTTGACGATCTTAGTTGGAATATAAGAGAACGCGTTGAAGAAGTTGGTGGAAATCATGATGTTTGCACTTCGTTTAATATTTTTGAGCGCGAAGATTCTTCATATTCGGTTGAGAAAAACACATTTAATATTAATGCTGATTTAGAAAACATAGCTTTGGGAATGGATTTTAATTTAATTAGTTCAACGTATGAAATAAGTGCTGATGGCAGAGTTGGAAAAGAAAATGTTAATCAAATAACTGGAAATTTTTGTGGTGGTTATGGCGAAGCCGACACATTTTGCGAAAGCGAAATATTGAAAGCTTTCCAAACGGTTAAACGCGTAGGTGAATTAGATAGCAACCCAGAGATGGAATAAAAGAAGTTAAATTTAACTTCTTTTTTATTAAATACTAACCAAACCCTAAAAATTATTATATAAAATTTAAAATAATTGATATAATTATTCTGGAGATTAAATAATGTTAGAAGCTTTAACTATTAAAGAATCAGAAGAATTTTTAAGGCAAAAATCCAAAATAGTAGACTTTTCTGATAAAGATTTAGAAAAAAATATTGAAGATATTGAAGAGTATTGCAAATCCAATAATAATTTATATGCGATGGCTTGCGTTCAGTTAGGTATTCCAAAAAGAATTGTTTATATTAAATCAACCCAGGCAAACGACACTTCAGCGAACTTAGATCAAGAGCAATTTTTAATGATAAATCCAAAAATTTTATCAATGAAAGGGAAAACTGAGTTTTGGGAAGCTTGCGTTAGTGGATTAACTAATTTAGGCCTAGTTGAAAGACCATATGAAATTGTGGTGGAATATCAGAACAAAAATGGTGAAAAAGTTACTCAAAAATTTGAAGGTTTTTCGGCAACGGTTATTTCTCATGAATTAGACCATTTAGATGGTGTTTTCCATATGGATAGAGCTAAAAAACTAATTCAATTGCCTGCAAACCAAAGGGTGGGATTTAGAAAAATGCACCCGTATAAAGTTTTTTCTAAAACATGCCCATTTGAGTATGATAATATTACACTTAAGGAGTTTAAAAATGTTTGATTGCCATATTCATCCAATAACCAAAGATGATTATGTTTATTATAAAAAAAGTTCGAACGCTAACAGGGTTTTAAATGTTAGAAGTATTAATAATCCTTGCGTTCAACCTCCATTTGATTTTAATGAATTTAAAGATTTGGAAGAAATGTTCTTTTTAGATTCGGTTGATTTAAACGATGTGGATAACGAACTAAAAAAGGTTGAAGAAAATTTAAAAAATTTCAAAAGAATTGTTGGTGTTAAAATTTATTTGGGTTATCAACCATATTTCGCAAACGATGAAAAAGTGTTTAAGGTGGCAGAGTTTGCAAAAATGCATGGGTTATCAGTTGCTTTTCATTGCGGAGAGACCTACACTGAGTTTAGCAACGAGTGTAACGACATGTATTCAAATGCAAAACATTTAGAGCCTCTCTTGAAAGCGTTCCCTGAAGTTAATTTTATTGCAAGCCACTTAAACTGGCCTTGTTTTGATGATCTTTTTAGTTTAATTCAAAAATATGATAATATTTTCACATGCATTGCTGGAACAAACGACGCAAGAACGCCAGAAAAACGAGCAGAATATAACGCTGAGATAAAAAATGTTTTAAACAAGTATTTTAAAAAATATCCTAAATTAAAGTCTAGGCTTATGTTCGGAACAGACTTCTTTATTGATGACATTGCGTTTAATGAAGTGTCTAGTTATGAAAGGTTGGTTTATTCTTTGGACTTGTCGGAAACTGAAAAGCAAGATGTTTTTGAAAACACAATTTATAAAGCATATCCGTTATTAAATAGATAATATGTTTTTAGTAATATACAAATTTTAAAGTAATAAAATTATGTTATAAAATGTAGCTAAATCGCCATTTGTTGATTTGGCTTTTTTGTTTGACTATAACTTTATGTTGTGTTACACTGAACAAAAACAAGTAGGAAAAGTAGGAAAAGTATGAAAAGTGAAAAATTTATTTGGACAGCAAAGATTGGTCAAAAAGGTCAAATTGTTATTCCTAAAGAAGCTAGGGATTTATTTAATATAAATGCCGGCGATAATTTGATTTTATTTGGAGATTTAAAAAGAGGAATCGCAATTGCTAAATATGATGACTATGCAAACTTTGTGGATCAAATTTTTGAAGCAAGAGATAAGGTTAAGTAAAATGGCTATATTTAATTAAGGGGGTTTTAATGGCAACTATTTTAGAATATAAAAACGTGAATAAAAGTTTTGGCGATAAGCAAGTTTTAAAAGATATTAATCTTAAAATCGAATCAAGCAAAATTGTTGGATTATTAGGAAAAAACGGAAGTGGAAAATCAACCCTTTTTAAATTGGCTAATGATTTGCTTACGCTTTCAAGTGGTGAAATTTTAGTTGATGGAAAACCAATTTCTCCTGAAACCAAAAGCGTTATTTCATATCTACCAGAGAGAACATATTTGGATTCAAGTATGAAAGTGAGCGATGCTATTAATGTTTTTGAAACGTTTTATAATGATTTTGATAAGTCAAAAGCAGAACAACTTTTAATTGATTTGCAATTAGATAAAGATATGCGCCTTTCAAAAATGAGCAAGGGTATGAAAGAAAAGGTTCAATTGGTGCTGGTTATGAGCAGGAATGCAAAGATTTATATTTTAGATGAGCCTTTAGGTGGTGTTGATCCAGCAAGCAGAGATTATATTTTGCAAACCATTTTAATTAATTTTAATAAAAACGCAACCCTTTTTATTTCAACTCACATGATTTCTGATATTGAAAAAATATTAGATGAAGTTGTTTTTATTGATGAAGGGAAAATTGTTCTTCATGAAAACGCAGAAAAACTTCGCAAAAAAGAAAAATGTTCTATTGATGAAATATTTAGGAGAAAATTCTATGTTAAGTAAATTGTTAAAAAAAGACCTAAAAAAGAACATGCGATGGATGTGGATTATATTTGTTTCTGCAATTGCTGTTGCTTTGTTAACTAGAGGTTTTAAAGAATTGGGTGAAAACATTGTTTTCTTTAAGGTTTTGGGAATATTCTTTGATTCAGTTTTTTATGCACTTGCTGTTAATGTTATTTTGCAACCATTTATAAGAAACTTTTTTAATTTTACCAAATCATTTTATTGCGATGAATCTTATTTAACCCACACTCTGCCAGTAACAAAAAAGCAATTGGTTATTTCTAAGTTTCTAACTGCTTTTATTGAGTTGTTGCTTGGATTTGCATCATTGCTAATTTCATTATTAATTATGTTTTATTCGCCAACTATGTTTACAACATTAAAACTATTGCTTTCAACAATGATTTCGGGTGAGTTTTCTCTATTTGCTGTTTTGATGTTATTTGTTATTCTTGTGGTTGTTGAATTTTTTATGTTTATTACGCTTATTTATTTTTCAATTGTTATTGCTTATAGATCAAAAGAAAAAAGGGTGTTAAAAACCTTTTTAATAACTGCGTTATTGGCTTTTGTTTCAATAACTATTCTTTCAATTGTAATGATGATTGTTCTTGCTATTAACGGCATTCAATTAACAAGTGCAACAGTTGTTTTGCCTGCGTCTGCGTTAATTAGTGTTTTAATAACGGGGATTTTGATGTATTCAGGAATAATTGTGTTGTTTTATTTTTTAACCCAAAAAGAATTTAGTAAAGGCGTTGATGTTGATTAGATTTGCGAAATTATGATATTTTTAATATAAAAAACACTCGTTTTTAGCAAAATTGCCTTATGAAACGAGTGTTTTTTATATTTTTTAATTTGATTTTTTTGTTTTTTTTCTAAAAACATTTTTTCTATCATTTATTAAATAGAAAATATTGAAATACAAAATTACGAAGATTAAATAAAGAGGTAAGAATAATTCATAGGCAAAACCAACTATATCTTGAATGTCATTCTTTGGCATAAAATAAAATGGATCGCTTTCAATTTTTAAAACTTTCATTTCTAAAAAAGCATATGCTATTAAAACTGCTAAGCAAATTAGTTCTTTCCAAATTGTCTTATATCTAAATTCGGTAAATTTGAAAGTTATGAAACATATTGAAACAACTAAGAATAATGAATGTGTTATTATTGAATAAAGGTTTTCAAACAAAATAAATTGGTTATTAAATCCTGCACCTGGATAACAGAAAAATATAAATCCGCAAAGTATTCCAACGATGCTTGCAAAATTATAGAAAAACTTTTTGTTTATAATAGTTGCAAGAATCACTAGCCAGCATGATATTGCACAACCTGGTCTTGGTAATAAAATTCTTAGTATATTATTAAATCCATAATCGGTTGTTTTGCATAAATTAATAATTCTTCTAGCTAGACCAAATAAAAATATAATGGCAACTAAAATAAAAAGGGTTATGCGTTTTACTTTTTCGCTTTTGTTTCGTAATAATAAGGTGCTTGAAACAATTAGGGCAAGGCATAATACTAATGTGATTATGTGTAGTAATCCAAATTGCCCATCCACGTGTGGGTTTGGATAACTGCTATAAAGCCAATCAATAAACTTCATATTTTCTCCTTTGGTTAAAATATCTATAATTATAATACACCATAATTAAATTTTTTTGCAAGAAAATTGAAAGGCTTTAAGGGTTGCTGGCTATAAAAGCGTTTGCGAGCAGTTGATAAAACATTTATAGGTTAAATAAAGCCTTAAATAAAACTTTAAAAAACACATTGATTATAAATATGCAAAATATAAGGATTGTGCTATAATATATTATAGGAGTTTATATGAAAGATTTAATGAAAACAAATATTTATGATTGCTCTGGTGAAATTATTGTTGTTGGCAGTTGCTTGAAAGCTGTTCAACCAGAAGCGTTCAAGAAATTGGAGTGCATGAATCTGCCAATGTTTGATTTGTGTTTAGAGCAAACGCATGTTAACATGGCAATAACTAAATTGCTTGGAATGCTTAGAGCGAAAAAGATTAAAAGAATGATTTTTGCAAGTGTTGATAGGTCGCTGCATTGCACTCAATTGCATTATATTCAAGATGAAATATTAAAACTTGGGTTTAATGTTGTATGCGAGAACTATGTTGCTATTGACAATAACCTTGTTAAAATTGACAGAAACACAATTGCACTATCCAAAAACTTGGCAAAATTGAGTCAACTTTTATCGTAAAATTAAATTTAAATAATTAAAAAATCCATTAGCGTGAATAATGGATTTTTTTTATTATTAATTAAATCTTTTAAAGAAAATTGATGGTGAGTTGCAGAAAAAGTCGGTGCTACTTGCGGCATTTGGTTTTATTCCAACCATTGTGTTATCCACTCTTCTATTTTGAAGTTCTGGAATTGGGTTTGGAGAAGTTTCGAACCTATAATCTTTCCCGAAGTGTCTAATATGAGAATTTATTGTTATGTGAGATGGAACAATTTTATCGGTTGGGTTAACTATGTTTTGAAACTTGAAAAAGTTTGCGTTTGATGGAAGTTGATTAACGTTTGTATAGTCTTCTAAATCACCTGTGAATTGGACTGTTGTGCTTAAAACATTTCTAACATATTCTATATTCTCATGCAAAGAAATTGGTTCAGGGAAATTACCGTTTGGAATAACTTCTTGCCAAATTTTATTTTCATATTTTTCAAGCAGTTCATTTGCCTTATGAAGGTGGGCAATTTCAATAAGGAAGTTTTCATACCAAAAGTTTTTGATTGAAGGATTTGTTTCGGTTAAATAACAAGACCAATATAAATAACATTCTGTGTATTCATGCCATAGAAGCATTTCTAGCCAAGAAGCATTTGCATCCATTAGCGATTCGTATTGAGTAACGTGTTCTTCCTCAACTTGAGCAATCTCCATATATAACTTTCTAGAAAGGTCGCTTTTAACTAAGTTGGTTATATTCATATAGTAGTTCATGGTTTGTTGTTCTGCGGCTGTTATTATCATTGTGTTTAATATTGTTTGTTTATTTTGCTCTTTTGAGTTGATTGCTCTTTTAACGTTGTCGATGTTGTTTCTGTGGTGTGCGATTGTTGGTCTTGCTGGCATAATTTCTGTGTAGCCACCAACAAGGCGCTCTGCTTTGATTCCTTGTTCTAATTCTAAAAGATTTGAAAATCTATATAAGTGGTCGAAGTCTTCAAGCAGTGCAAAGTCTAGTGCTTTTTTAACGTAGCAATCGCTTTCTTTTTTTGCAAGTTCTGCAGTTAAGTCAACGGCAAGTTGTTCATAGGCAATGGTGTGCTCTAGCATGCTTTCGTTTGCTGGTTTTAGTAATGATATTTTAATTTGTTGTTGTTTTTCAATGGCTCGCGTTAAAGCAATTTCTCTGCGAAGGTCGTTATTAGTTGTGTGGCGAGCAAGGTTATGAGAAAACCAGTTTGCCTCAAACTCTGTTCCGTTCATTAATATGATTCTTGTTTTTGTGTATGGGTCAACGTCAAACTTGTTGTATGGCTTAGGATATAGCTGTTCCCAATTTTGGAAAGCGCTCATTAAATTAATCGGTTTTTCTTCAAATGGATTCATTTTCATCTCCTTAAATTTATATCTTTAGTAATATATGAACAAAAACGAAAATTTGATTATTTATATTTAGATTAGTTGCATAATGATAAAATGATGGAAGCATAATTAAATTTGGTAAATTAAAAAAATAAAACTGATAAAAAAGATTTATCAGTTTTTTTTAATA
>JAZUCB010000047.1:0-4127 GCA_045638985.1 Clostridia bacterium | reverse complement strand
TGCACATCAAAGCGTGTGTGCCAATCGTTTAAAGTTAAAAATTGAAATTGTTGAAATTATAAGAGGTATATTATGGAAGAGAAAAAAATTAGAAATATTGCGATTATTGCCCACGTTGACCACGGCAAAACCAGCCTTGTTAATGAAATGCTTAGGCAAGGTGGAGTTTTTAGAGAAAACCAAGAAGTTGCCGATAGAGTTATGGATAGCAACGATTTAGAAAGAGAAAGAGGCATCACTATCCTTAGCAAAAACACAGCAGTTAAATTTAAGGATTACAAAATTAACGTTATCGACACTCCTGGCCACGCAGACTTTGGTGGTGAAGTTGAAAGAATTTTGAAAATGGTTGATGGCGTTATTTTGGTTGTTGACTCATTTGAAGGCCCAATGCCACAAACTCGTTTTGTTTTGCAAAAAGCTCTTGAGTTAAATCATAAAGTTATTGTTGTGGTTAACAAAATCGATAAAAAAGATGCCAGAGTTGAAGAAGTTGTTGATGAAGTTTTAGAGTTATTCTTAGAATTAGATGCAAACGAAGATCAGCTTAATAGCCCATTCGTTTTCACTTCAAGCAAATTGGGCACTTCAACAACAGATTATAAAGTTGAAGGCAAAGACTTCACTCCACTATTTGAAACAGTTATTGAGCATATTGAAGCGCCAAAAAATAGAGATGAAGAAGCTTTCTCAATGCTAGTTAGTTCTGCTGAGCAAAACGACTACCTTGGCAAACTTGCAATTGGAAAAATTGAAACTGGTGAAGTTAAAGTTGGGCAAACTTTAGGAATAACCAACTACCACGAAGAATCAAACAAGCCAGCATTTAAAGTTACCAACATTTTCGTTTTCGATGGATTAAAAAGAGTTCCAATTGAAAGTGCAAGTTCTGGAGATATTGTTTGCATATCTGGAAGCGAAGTTGTTACCATTGGCGACACCCTTTCTGACAAAAACAACCCTGCAACTATTCCTTTCGTTAAAATAAGCGAACCAAGCCTTGAGATGACATTCATGGTTAATAATAGCCCATTCTGCGGAAAAGAAGGCAAATATTCAACCAGCCGTCATATTAGAGAACGCTTAATGAAAGAAGCAACTAAAGACTTAAGCTTAAAAGTTTTTGATACTGATAGCGCTGATTCATTCAAAGTTTTAGGCAGAGGCGAAATGCATATTTCAATTTTAATTGAGAATATGAGAAGAGATGGCTATGAGTTCCAAGTGGGAATGCCTAAAGTTATTATGAAAGAAATTGATGGCGTTCAATGCGAACCAATTGAAAGATTATTTGTTGACGTTCCATCTGATTGTGCAGGAACAATTATTAGCGCAATGGGTTCAAGAAAAGGCGAATTAGTTACTATGAGCAACAAAGAAAATAGAACTCGCCTTGAGTTCATTATCCCTGCTCGTGGATTATTCGGATATAAGAGCGAATTCTTAACTTCAACCAGAGGCGAAGGAATTATGAATTCAATCTTCTTAGAATACCAACCATATAAGGGTTACATCGAAAGAAGAAACTACGGAACACTTATTGCTTTTGAAAATGGTGAAGCAGTTCAGTATGGATTATATAACAGTCAAGAAAGAGGCAGAATGCTAATAACAACCGGCGAAAAGGTTTATGGTGGAATGATTGTTGGCTTAAACCCAAAAGGTGGCGATATTGTTGTTAACGTTTGCAAGAAAAAACAATTAACCAACATGAGAAGTTCTTCTGCTGATGAAGCTTTAAGATTAGAACCAATTAAAAGATTCACTTTGGAAGAATGCTTAGAATTCTTAAATGAAGATGAACTTTTGGAGGTTACCCCTCAAAATCTACGCCTTAGAAAAATAATATTAGACCACACTCAAAGAGGCAGAGCAGATTTCAGAAGAAAGAATAACATTGAGGGTTAAGGCTTAAATTCATTATTTAATTAAATTATAAAAACTCTATTAAATAAAAAATCAAAGTGCAGATAAACTCTGCACTTTTTTATTTTATAAGAATTTAAAAAACATTCTAATTGGGGGAAATTTTAAATAACGATTTAATTTTATACACACCAGCCCTTTCACAAAGAACCTTTTATTATTGAAAAAAGCAGGTTTAACTTAACCTGCTTTAATTTTAAATATTAATAAACTTTTTTGCAATCAAAATAATCAATTCAAATTTTAATCACACTCGCTACTTGAAAATCCTTTTTCAGCATAGAATAATGCAGTTCCGCCTTCTTTTAAAGCACATTCGCCATACCAATCGAATTCTTTTGCGTGCTTTTCTGCGTTATCTGCCATCTTCTTTTCACTTATGGCAAATCCATCATGTTCTTTATCTGGAGTAAATTTAGCATTATAATAACCCAAAACAGCATCTGGATATAAGAAATTTTGAATTGCTAAACCTCTATGACTAAACTTTTCATGAGCATATGGATCTAAATAAAGCGCATCATTAATAGCAAACGCTCTTGCTTTATCAATAACTGCAACGCTAGGATTTTTTTCGTTATTTGCTCTTATGTTATATTCATTCATTGCAACATTAAATAAATAACCAACTTCGCTTCCACCAAGCATTCTTTGATATTTACTAGCAATGTCCACATATGCTGCAGCGTCTTTTTCATGTTGCCTTCTAGCATATAAAGCCGCTTCTCCTCTAACCATGCGAAGATCTGCAACATATCTTTTTTCCCAATCAGCTCTTTGCCTATAATGATTTCTTGATTTATATGCTTCAAGCATAGTCATATTATTTTTTTCTTGGAATGCATCGTTTTCTTTAGCATAAGCAACTAGTGCTTTTAAATGATGATATTCTGGAGTTTGCTCTCGCTCAAAGGTATTTAAGCAACCTTGAACAACGCTTGCAAAAGGCTCGTTTTTCATTAAATTAATGTCATAACTTGCTAATTCAATAACAGTGTTGATATCTTTTGCACCAACAGCAAAAGCAAGCGCTTTTCTTTTATTTTCTTCAGATGGATTTGCAAAGAATTCACTTAAAACAATATACCCATCTCTCCTTAAATTTGCTTTTTGATCAAATCTATCGTATGTTACGAATGCCATAATTTTTTCCACCTTTTTTGTTCATTATAAAATTATAATCTAAAAACTAGCACTTGTCAATACTGATTTTTAAATTTTATTCCTCAAAAAACAACTAAACTTCGAACTATTTTCATAATTTAATTTCTATAAATAACGTGCAAAAAAAGCACAAAAAAAGCACCAAACTTTTATAACTACTTTGTTTGATGCTTAATAATATCTTAGTCGTTTATTCCCATGCTTGGATCAAAATCTGATTGTTCAAAAACCATTGTTTTTTGAGCATTTGCTGTTGATTCAGTGATTAAATCAAGAGCCCATGGAACGTAATTTAAATCTAATGAATTAATTTGATTAATAGTATCTCTAGCGTTTTCAACTGTTACGCAACGATTTCTTTCAAAAGACTTACTAGTGAATGCAAGCATTGGATTAGTTTTGTAATTTTCTTGAAATTCCTTTAAAGCAGAACCATTAAGCTCAGCATTAAAAGGATCAATACCTTTTTCTTTTAATTTTTGCTGAGAACTAACTGAAGTTGCCAACGCACATTCATAAACATTAGAAACAACAGCGCAACATTTTGCCAAATAATTTTGATCATAGTTACTATTTGAAAGCATTTTGCTAGCACTCATTAATTGCATTGTTTCTGTGTTAAAATTCCCACCACTTTGAAGACTTTCACCTTTTTGCAAAGCAGAGCAAAATTGGGCAAAAGTTAGAGGTTGAGATTTTGCCATTGAAGTGAAATCAGCCATTAATGGATACCCACCATTCTCAATATGATGAGAATATGAATTAATTAAATACGAATGAAATAACAATTTTGTTGCTTGATTATAATCAGCTTGCATAATTTTTCCTTTAAACATAATAAGTTCCACCTTTTTATATATTTTTCAGCCCTATATTAACACACTTTTTTTAAGAAATCAAGAGCAAAATAAAATTTATTTTAACAACATTTTTCAAACTAAAAGCATTAATGCAAATAATCAATTAACCCCCTTTAACAAAGTTGACAAAAATTAATAATAAAACAAAAAAAGTAAGCAAATGTTTTAGAGGAATAA
>JAZUCB010000046.1:0-9323 GCA_045638985.1 Clostridia bacterium | reverse complement strand
ATCTGTTCTAAATTGAACATAATTATTATTAGAAGCAATTGGTAATGCTCCAGTTTCGGTTCCAGCACCAATTCCTCCATTAATTCCATATGGTGCCATTTTCACAATTTCTTTTCCCCAAACGTCACTGTTTGATTGTTTAATTTTTGTTAAAAGTGGATTAGCGCTAACATTTAATGTGTTGCTAACAACTCCTAAATATACTTCCTTTAACGCGCTTTCCGCAGTTTCTAAAGTTATCATTTTTCCTCCTTAAGAAGAAAATAATTTTTCAACAGCCAACCTCGCTTCTTTTAAATTTTTAGGTTTTGTTGGCGCAACGAATCCAACACTTGCCCCTTTTGAATTTAAAATAATAGGCGGAGTTTGATTATTATTAACTTCCTTTAAATATGTTTTAATTATATTATTTTTAATATTTTCATTGTTATAAACGTAGTTATCTAAAAACTCACTACTATTTATAAGTTCCTCGTTGCTTTTATATTTGCTTGCAAGAACTTTCGCATAAGCCATTTCAAGGGAATTAGGCAAACAAGCCAAATCCTTATCTTCAAAAAGCATTTTAGAAATTTCTTCAGCAAAATTTTTTGCACCAGAATTTTTTTGCAAAAACTCCTTTGTTTTTTCTTGCCAATCACTCTTTGAATAACCTGGTGTTGATTTTTCAACATTATCAGATTCAAACATTTTTTCTAGTTCACTTAAACGTTGAGATTTACGCGTAAATTCTTTTTCCAACTCCTCATACGCTTTTAACAAACTATTGGCATTTTTAAATTTACCTAGAGAGCCCTCTTCGTTGTTGACACTAATATCATCACAATTTGCCTCCGCAACAGTAGCCGAAACAACTGAAGTTGGTTGTTCTCTAATTTCTAATTCTTCACTCATTTATTTATCTCCTTGATTATCATCTAAAACCATTTTAGTTAATTGATTAAATTTTCTATGACTTTTAATGTGTTCAAGCATTTTATGATCTAAATGCTTATTAATATTTGCTCGTCCATATTCGCTAGATAACATAAATTTAATGTGCTCATTAATATGAACATCATGGTCGTCAATTTCTTTTGGTAACCCCATTTCTTCTTTTTGCAAAAGTTCAATATTCTCTTTTTCAGCACTATCAACATGCAACGATTTAATATCTTTAGAGTTATTCCAAATCCCGAAACCTAACTGTTCTAAAATCTTATGGCGCATAGAATTAGATAATTTTCCATCTTCATCATGAAGCAACCCATAATTCAACAAATCGTAAATAAACGATCTCTTTTGAGCAAGGGATTCATTAATTTCATTTTCAGTTTCAAACACAACATCTTCGCTATTAATATCTGAATTATTCCAATAAAACAATTCAACCTGTCCACTATCGCTAACCAGCCTGCTAGTATGAGAAATTTTTGCAAATTGTTTGTATAATCTTAAAATGTGTTTTGCAATTTCTTTCACGCAAATTCTAATATTTTCAGCACTAGAAACTAATTTCATTTCATCTTGCTCAATTAAAAGTTGCAATGCTATTCCACTCATGTTAGATGTCATAGTTGAAGCGTTTATTAAATCACTTACTCCGCTAATTTTCAAAAACTCATTCATCAATTGATTTTCTTCATATTGAAAATCCATCGGAACAGAACCACTGCTTAAAAGTTTTGGAGCATTTGCACCTTGCCTATAAACCAAAACCTTGCCAGGCGACAATCCCTCTTCTTCCAAATTTTCAGTGTCTATTGAACCATCTTCAATGGTCAAAACACCCATAGAAAGCCTATTTAGAAATTCATGTTTTCTATTTTTAACAGCGTTATATGCTCTTTGAATAGGAATGCATCTATCAATAATGCTAACACCCCAAAAGGAATTTAAAATCGGAATGCAAGTTTGTTTTATAAAAGGGAATCCTCTTTTGCCATCAATTTGATTAATATATGGCAAATCTCCCATATAAACCAACTTGTTTCCAGCAATTATAATCAACCTACCATTTGGAAATTCAATTGAAGGCATTTCATATTTTTCTAAAACAATAGCATGATTTTTCTTAACTCTTTTCCCAACCGATGATGCATATCCACTATAACCAAGTCCACCCATATTTTCTATTGCATCAAGAGTAAACACGTTAACTTCTTGTCCTTCAACATCAACGCCCCACAAATTTTTTATTGTGTTAACATGAACAGCTCTTGCTTGAATAATGCTATTGCAATCTTCTATATTTTCATAAGAATTGCTATCAGGGTAAATTTCAAAAGGACTAACAACATCAACTTCTATATCACCCTCACGAACATAATCGCCAACATCATTAACACCAACAATTCGCCCAGAATTATTGTTCCAGCCAATTTTATAAAAAGCAGTTCCACAAATCTCACTCCACAAAGTTGCCTTTTGAATAAGTTTACTTATGTTTAATGAATGGCTCACGCTCGTTAAAATATTTTTGCTTAACTTAGCGCAGTTAATATCACTTTGTTCATCTGAAAATGGAACAACAGTAAGTGATGGTCTAACTTTTCCAAGCTTACTCAACCTTAACTCAACTAAAGGTGCAATATGATTATAAACTTCTCTTTCTTCCCAAAAATATTGCTTAAAATTATCAACCACTTCACCTCTAGCATTTTGAGAACAATATTGGTTTCCAACATAAAAATTTATATTCATTTGCCACTTACCATCAAAGGATTTTCTTTCTTGCTGGCGAATTTTAAAATCTTCTAATATTTCATCAACAAGCTCTTTTTCATAATCAAAAGACTTTTTATTTTCTAAACTATTTTTCACTTTAACTTTCATATTTTCTCCTATATTTAGCCGTTTTTATTAATTTGCATAGTACATTTTCAAACAAAAATTTTTAAAAAAACACACTAAGCCTTCTTACTTCCTTTCTTCTTATTCAACATATTTGTTGGGCTTTTAGGCGTTGTTATCTTTGCATAAAATGCATGGATATTTTTAAAACATTCTTCACAAAAACAAACCTTCGAGTTTCCAAAAAATGTTTTATTTTCCATAATAAACATTGATAAATTTCTACACCCCGGCATATCACACTTCAATTTTAATGGTTGTTTTTTAATTTCCATTCCTAACCTCCATTTCTATTTCTTTTTTTAATTTCAAGCATAATTCCTCATACTTTTCTTCAAGTTCTTCAACACTTAAATATTCATAATCATCACTATCTTTTTGTTTATCTATTAAATATTTGATTAAACTCAAATCTGGTGGATGCTCTTTAATATTCACCTTCTTTTTTTGTAAAACAAGTTCTCCATCTTTAATCACATATTCTTCAACAATATCTTCAGTTTTAAAACCAATCGCATTTTCATAAAGCAATTCTTCAAAAGATTTATGCGATATATCATTAATAGTTTTCTTTGTTTTCTTAACTATTTTCTTATCACCAGCCATTACTCCCCCTACTTAATTTCAATTCTCTATATAACCTTTCTTTATTTTTTTGTATTTCAGATTTTTCCTTTTTCGGTTCTTTATTTTCTGGCCTATTCATTATGTAATATCTAAGTTCATCAAGAGCGTGGTCATCTTTTTTTATTGGAACATCATTGGAACCCCAATAATAATTTTTAATCTCTCTAATTAAATTAGTGCAATTTTTAAATATGAACAACTTACTTTTACCTTCCACATTTCTCAAATAACTTTTAACTCTGTTAATTCCAGTAAATAAGTCTTTATTAACATGAGTATTCACTAATATCCCATTATCATAAAAAAGTTCTGCAACACTTTTTTCGCTTGATAAAACTTTCTGCCCTGCAGCGCTATCAATAAGCGATGAAATCATTCCGTTATAATTCTTTTTCCAACCCAACCTATCGCAAACCTCTTTTATTCTTTTTGCATGATATTCAACTGGCTTTCCTGCTTCATAAAGCTCTTCAATAACGTAAATGTTGTTATCATAATCAACAGCATACCAATGGCAACTAAGTGGATTATTAAGCCCAGGATCAATCGATATATTATCAAACCACTCTTTGGGCACATTAAAAGGTTCAATAACGTTAATATTCTCGTCAAACTCCGTGTAAACTTTTCCGCAGGCACTTTGAAACAAACCAAATCTTCTTGAATTTAGTTCATCTTTAGAAAGCGATGCACTGAACTTTTTAATTTCATCTTTATTTAAAAACGGATTATCATTCCATTCCATTTGCTCATACCAAATATCTGGGTCATTAAACTCATTTAAATAAATATATTCATAAACCCAGGTTAGCCCTTTTAGTGGCGTCATGGTTCCAAATATGTCTCCACATCTATCTAAAACTCTCATTCGGCACTCTAAATAAATATCTAAAGGAGGCTCTTCATCAAACCAAACCCAATCTAAGCTAGAACCTTGAAATTTTTCCCTGCCCTGATCACAACTTTTAAATCCGATTTTAGAAAGCCCTCCAAAAACGTTTTTAACGATTATGCAATCAATAATTCCATATTCACACGCTTCTTTTTTACCAGACTTCATAATAATATCGAAAATCCACTCTTTATTTAAGTAATGCAAAATCTTACTCTGAGCAACATCTCTTTGCACTTGCGAGCTAACTGAAACAACCCAGCCTACAGTATTTTTTTTATTTTCCCTATAAGGGTGAATACCACGCGCTATCCATATTGCTTCAACTGCCCCACATTCGGTTTTTCCACTTCTATTTCCACCAAACACCCATCTATTTTTCTTTTGATTTTTATGAAAGAGAAGTTGCTTTTCATGAACAACTTCTCCTGAATTGTATTTTTTTAAATTATCATTTAGTTTTTTCTTAATTAAAATATTTTCAATTCTATTTATGTTATTTAAAATCCTATATTTATCCATTTTTTTCTTAATAACTCACATTTCACCAAAAATAAAACAACCATAATTTTTGAATCATTAATATTAAAAAGTTTATAATAAAATTATGAAAAATCGCCTAATATTAAGCCTTGCAATAATTATGGTTTCTCTGCCATATTTATTCTCAAACGCAAACTCAATATCCACACACGCATCTTCAATGCAATACGCAAGAATCACTTCTTCAAATGCACGCCTTTATAAAACTGCAACAGAAAACAATAACATATCAAACGTGATATGTTATTTAGAAGAAACCTACTTCGTTGAGGTTTTATTAAACTTTAATATTGATTTTTATAAAGTTAGTTATAATGGTGAAATTGGATATGCTCTAAAATCAAATTTAGAACTAGTTGAAGGAACTCCCAAAACGCCATTTCCAATTTCAACCATAACAACAACTAATTCAAGGTGCTATTTAAGATCAAGCCCAGAGGTTCAACCCTCAAACTTAAACACACTATGCGTTATTCCATCAAATTGCAACAAAATTAAATATATTGGCAAAGCCTTCGGCACAGAAGCCGTTGACTACAAAGGAACAACATGGTACTACGTTGAATATTTAGAAACCAAAGGCTATATTTATAATAATTATATTGCAAATATTTCGTCCATTTATCAAAATTTAGAAAATTTGCAACCTTTAAGCACCGTTAAAGAAATAATAAACCCATTATCCACCCCCAAATGCGCAATAATAATAGCAATAATAAGTGCACCATGCTTATTTATATTAATTCTTTTATATAAAAAGCCAGCAATTAAAACTCCAAAACTAATTCCAACTCTCAACAAACCAAATAAGCCAATAAACAAACGCAAGTTAGAATCAGAAGAAGAGAAACTTTAATATCCATATGCTCTTTTATATGGATAAGATTTTTCTATGTCTTTAATGAATTTAATAACAAATCTTTCGTTATTAGAAAACTCACTAATATTTTTTTTATCAGTATTTGAAAATAAATTATAATATTCTCCTAAAATTTTATCATTAGAATAATTTTTAATAAAATAATTCATATCATAACCCATTTTTTCAAGTTGAAAGCAAAAATTTGCAATTGCAGTTTGCTTTTTCCTAAAAAATGTTCTCGTGCTAATTTTTAATAAATTAGAACAAACTTTATAATTAACGCCATCAAAATAAAGCAAACATAAAATCTTTTTATCTTCATTATTCAAGCGAAAAATTCCTTCTTCGCAAATAACTTTAAGATTTAAATATTTTTCTTTTTTATCTAGCAAGTCAATCATTTTGTTTGTTATGGTCAGAGTGTTATTCGCTCCACTTATGTTGGAATAAATAGAGTTTAAAGCAATTTTCTTGACAACCTTATCGTAGGCATCAGTTATTTTTTCAATATGCCTATAAGCATGAAGAAGTGTTTTTCCAAAAATTTCAAAATTCATAATAACTCCCTTTTTGCCACCTCGATTTTAGTATAGTTTAGCAAAATTGGATTAGTCAAAAACATATGTCATATTTTGTACAAAAATGTTGAATTTTGTACATTTTAACCAATTTTACCAATTTTTTGTTAGAAAATTTAAAAAACCTAACGCTATTTTCTAAATTTATCGAACATATGTTCTATTATAATTCACATTTTCACCATTTGCAAGTGTTTTATGACAAAAAAAATTAATATATTTTAACCTCTTATCGTTTGAATTTTTTACATATTTATCTTATAATAAATATAATATATACATATACAAACAATAAATTTAAAAAATTATCAAAAATGCATATGAAAAAAATAATAATATCATTTTTAATTTTAATATTATCAATATTTGCCATTCCTAGCATTGGCAGTGTTTTTGCTGAAGAAGAGCAAGCCTCTTCTCAAACTATTATTCACCCTGTTTTTAACGACCTTTCAGGAGAATATTTAGATTTATCAAACATAAATTTATTCGATATTAATAATTCAACTTTAATTTATTCAACTAAATCTAATTCAACAGAAACTATTTTTATTTATAATTTAAAAATCCACACTTGTGTTAAAACTTTATCTTATCAAAATATTTCATATTTGAAAGTTGCAAATAATTATTTATTTCTTTTAACCAATAACCAATTAAAAATTATTTCTTTAGACGATTATGTGGAACAATCAATTGGTGGATTTGCAATTGCTAACAATATAACAAGCATTGCAATTGATAGTAATTCAACTAATATAACAATTTGCTATATTGCAAATAAAAAATTGGTTAGATTATTTGTTAATAATTCTCTTAATCTAACTTCATCTTCTGAAACATCTAGCGAAATTGCTGAATATTTTGGAGCTATTGCCCTATCTAAAACTCACGCATATGTTACTTATGGCGACACTTCAGATATTAATAAACTAGTTAAAATAGACCTTGAAACAACTAGCATTCCAGGTTCAAATAGTTATTCTTACTTTCCTCAAGGCATTTCATCTAACTTAGTTTATTTTGAAGATGCAACATTTAGTTATGTTATTTCAATTGCAAAATTTACCGATAATTCCACAATATCACTTATAAAAACAAACCTAAATCAAGGCGAAAGTGCTGATTTTCAAGCAGGAAATGAAGCAGTGAATGATAATGGAGTTTACGAGTTAAACTCAATCACCTTCCCAACAGATGTTAAAATTATTAACAATGAAATATATATTGCAGATAAAGGCTCAAAAACAATTAGAAAATTTAACATAGTTATGCAAGAAAATGCAAAACTTTCTGCAACTAAAACCATTGTTGCAAGTGAATTTGGTGAGAATGGTTGGTTTTCAAATAAAATTGATGTTTTATCAACACCAACCAACGAAATTTATTTTGCTGATTATAAAAACAATAGAGTTCAAACAATAAAAAATGGTGTTTTAAAAACAATCAGTGCTGAAAATGAATATTACCATAAAAATATTGAAGTAGCCACCGACCAAACAATTTTTTATTCTTTCAAAACAGAAAAAACAGCAACAAATTCAAATATAGCTGTGATTTCAAACTCTAATAAAACAATTTTCACTCAATACATTAAAAATAATAATATAATTATTCAATTATCAAACATTCACTCATCAACCACTGCCAACACCACATTCTACGCCCTAGTTGATGAAGGAATAATATATTTCGATAAAACATCTGAAAAACTAAAACTAATTGATAACTTGCCTCAAGTTTTTAAGAATTTTAATAGTAATTCTATTATTGAATATATTCCATCACATAATGTGTTTGCTATTTTA
Organism: Clostridia bacterium; assembly: GCA_045638985.1. Taxonomy (GTDB): domain Bacteria; phylum Bacillota; class Clostridia; order Christensenellales; family UBA1242; genus UBA11490. The sequence goes on along the minus strand of JAZUCB010000046.1, from coordinate 1,181 downwards.
AATAATTCAAATGTTTATTTAACAAATGATAATTTTGAGTTGCTTAATTCAACTCCAACCCCACTTTCTAATATTAAAACAATTGCAACAACTCAAAATCACATCTACGCTCTATCAAATAATAAAATAGATAAATATTCTATTAACTACGATTCAAACACCCTTCGATTAGAAAGCTCAATTAGTGGCGAATCTTTTGCAAACATAACAGCATTAACAACTAACAAAAAAAGTGGCGTAATTTATGGATTTAATTCAAAAACTTGTTGCATTGAATCAATTATAAACTGCAACTTCAATCTTTATAGAACGTTTTCTAAAGCAATTTCATTAAACCTTAATGTTGCAATTTATTCTCAGCCAACAGCTTTGCCTGTTCAAGATACTTCTATAATTCATGGCAGATTTCAATTAGGATCATTAATTGACTTATATAGCACAGAAATAATTAATTTTGCTGGAAACAAGTTCTATGCGGTTATTTTAAACTCAAACATTTACTACGTTAACGTTAATGATGTTGACATCTACTCTACAGAAAGAATTGTTTATTATAAAGCACCAAACGCAAAAATAAATTCATCAAACAATGTTGAAGTTTATGCATCAAACAACAACTCTGAAATTATTGATGAAATTGCACCAAACACCGATATTATTGCAATAAATTATAACGAAAATAATGAATTCACCAAAATTCAATACTACAATTCTTATAATGAACTTTGCGAAGGCTGGGTTTCAACCGATTATATTAAAACTTTTAACCTTTCTCAATCCGAAATTATTGCAATTGTTTTAATTTGCGTTTCAGTTCCAATTGTTATAATGCTATTCGCCCTTTACATCAAAATTTCAAAGAAAAAAAATAGTTAATTAAAATTATAACAATTAAACAAAAAAACACATAACAATTAATTTTGTTATGTGTTTTTTACTAATAAATTATTTTCTTCGATTTCTAATTTTTCAAAATCAAAATATATTAACAATTAAAAAATCACTTCTCATCTAAGCCAAGTAATCTATCTGCAGAAATATCTAAAGCAAGACAAATAATTTTAATACTATCATAGCCAGGTTTACTCTTCCCACTTAACCATTCACTTACTTGACTTTGCTTTAAACCAATTTTATCAGCCAGTTGAGATTGATTCAAATTAAGTCGGATCGTAGCCATG
>JAZUCB010000045.1:0-1196 GCA_045638985.1 Clostridia bacterium | reverse complement strand
AATAGATTTTTAGTTCTTGATAATTTGCAAGATCCAAATAATGTTGGAGCAATAATTAGGAGTTCATTAGCTTTTGGTTTTAAAAAAATATATGCTATAAATTCAGTTTATCCATATTTATTTAAAACTATAAGAAGCAGTATGGGTTATATTTTTGATGTTGATTTTGAGATTATATCGAAAGATGAGTTTATGGAAAAATCATTAAAAAATGGTTATAAACTTTTTTGTGCAGATATGCTTGGTAAAGATATCACAAAGTTTGAAAACACATATAACAATTTTGGAATTTGCATAGGAAATGAGGGTAATGGTGTTTCTGATGAAATTCGCAATATTTGTTGTGAAACATTATCAATTCCAATGTTAAATAATGTTGAAAGTTTAAACGCTAGTGTTAGTGCTAGCATATTAATGTTTAATTTAATTAATTAGTTTGGTTAAGGAGAGAGGTTTATGTCTGGTCATAATAAGTGGTCAACTATAAAACATGCAAAAGAAAAAAATGATCTTCAAAACGCGAAGATTTTCACAAAAATAGGAAGGGAAATAGCTGTTGCTGTTAAGCTTGGTGGTGCAGACCCAACATCTAACCCAAAACTAAAAAATTTAATATCTAAAGCTAAAAGTGTTAATATGCCAAATGATAACATTCAAAGAGTTATTAAGAAAGCTAATGGCGAAATGGGATCTGTTAATTATGAGGATATTACTTATGAAGGCTATGGTCCTGCTGGTAGTGCGTTAATTGTAACATGTTTAACTGATAATAAAAACAGAACAGCAAGTGATGTTAGGCATGCTTTTGATAAATTTGGCGGTAACTTAGGATCAACTGGTTGTGTTTCGTATTTATTTGACAGAAAAGGTGTTATTTTTATTGAAAAAGGTATTGGCGTTTCCGATGATGATATGATGATGCATAGCTTAGAAGCAAATGCTGAGGATGTTGAAATTTATGATGATTGTTATAAAGTTTTAACATTACCAGAAAATTATGAAACTGTTAGAGAGTATTTTAAAAATAATAATATACCAACAGTTTCTGAAGAACTTACCTTGGTTCCTCAAAGTTATGTTACAATACCTGACGATAAGATAACATCATTTAAAAAATTAATTGCGTTTCTTGAAGATAATGATGATGTTCAAGAAGTTTATCATAATGTTGATAATGCTGATGAAGAATAATATAT
>JAZUCB010000044.1:0-1842 GCA_045638985.1 Clostridia bacterium | reverse complement strand
AAATGATAAAATGATATTTATAAGTGTTACGAAGTAAAGCACGTAGCCAATTTTAGACCTATAGTCGTTCACATTAACACCAATAATATTAAAAATTGTTGTTCCAACTAATAAAATTGTTATGATGGTGTACATAACTTTAGCATAGTCTGGTGTTGTTGTGCTATTCCATAGAAATATGCAGAAGAATACTGCAAAAGCCACCATAACTGCAACTAACGTGTAGAAAGTCATAATGTTTAATGTTTTTTTATTTTCCATAAATTTTTGTTCTCCTATTTTATTTGCATTTTAATGCATTGTTATATTCTTAGTATTTATTAAAAACTAAAAAGTATGCAAAATTTTGGAAAAAACTTGCAATCAGTTTAATAGTTTTATATAATTAGATGCAAAAGAAAGGAGAACAGAAATGTTGCATGTTTTGGAGCATAGTTTAATAGATTCATTAAAGATATTACCAGTTTTATTTTTGGTGTATGTTTTAATTGAAATTATTGAAGATAAAAGTTCAAACTTTTTTAAAAGAAATAAAAAATTGAATGGCAAGTTTGCTCCAGTTATTGCAAGTGGCGTTGGGATTATTCCTCAATGTGGATTTTCGGTTATTGCAACTGATTTATTCTCTAAAAAGAAGATTGGCATGGGAACTTTGCTAGCTGTGTTTTTAACAACAAGTGATGAGGCAATTCCAATTTTGTTATCAAATAAAGATTTTATTATTCCTTTATTATTTTTGGTTTTAATAAAGGTGGTGTATGCAATTTTAATTGGGTATGTTGTTAATTTTATTTATAATGTTATACTTAGAAAAAATAGAAATAAATACTCAACACAATTAATTCAATCTGGGTTTGTTTATGTGGGAGAACTTCAAATTGATTCTTCTAAATTAAATGTTGAAAAGTATTCAACTCCTGTTATTGTTGGGCAAGATAATTTAAATTCTGTTTCGGTTTGTGATGTGGGGTGTTGTGGTCATAAAATTGAAAAAGACCCAAGCACTTTTAAAAAGTTTATTTATCACCCATTAATTCACTCACTAAAAATATTTGCTTTTATTTTAATAATTAATATTATATTTGGTGCTTTGATTCATTATATTGGGGAAGAAAGTATTACTAACTTTATGCAATCAACAAAATTATTTCAACCTTTTGTTGTTGGATTGATTGGACTGATTCCTAATTGTGCATCATCTGTTTTAATTTCTAATTTGTATTTATTAGGTGGAATTAATTTTGGATCGTGTGTGGCAGGGCTTTGTGCTAATGCTGGAATCGCGTTGGCTGTGTTGTTTAGGCAAAATCCAAATACTAAAGAAAATTTTCTAATAGTTGGAATGTTATATTTATTGAGTTCTTTAATTGGTTTTGCATTGTGCTTTATTTAGGAGAAAATATTATGGAGAAAAAGAAACTTTTGTTGCATAGTTGCTGTGCGCCTTGCAGTAGTGGGGTTTTAGAAGAGTTAAATAAAAATTATGAAATAACGGTTTTGTTTTACAATCCAAACATATTTCCCAAAGAAGAATATGATTTAAGGCGTGATGAACAAATAAAGTTTATTGATATGTTGAAACCGGAAGTTGAAGTTGATTTTAAAGAATTGAATTATAACCCAGAAGAATATTATGAGTTTGTTTTGGGTTTGGAAAATGAACCAGAAGGTGGTGCTAGATGCAAAAGATGTTATGAATTGCGTTTGGATATGGCTGGCAAATATGCCAAAGAAAATAATTTTGATTTGTTTACCACAACACTTTCGGTTAGCCCATATAAAAATGCGAATTATTTAAATGAGTTGGGTTTAGAAATTTCTAGTAAATATGGAGTGGAATAT
>JAZUCB010000043.1:0-1015 GCA_045638985.1 Clostridia bacterium | reverse complement strand
TCCAACTATAACTGAAGATGAGCTTGAGAGCATTATAGATAAGATGGAGGAAGAGGGTGTTATTAACTCTGAAGATGCAAGTTTAATCCAAGGTGTTTTGGATTTAGATAGAAAAACTGCTTATGATATTATGACTCATAGAGTTGATATTTCAGCAGTTGATGTTTCATTATCACCTAAAGAGGTTTATGATGTTTTTGTGCAAACAAAATATTCGCGTTTGCCGGTTTATAAAGGGGATATTGACCATATTATTGGAATAATTAACTTAAAAGATTTTATTCCTGAATATGTGAATAATGAAAAGTTTAATATTAAAAATGTTATTGTTCAACCTGTTTACATAACCGAAACTATGTGTGTTGATGATATCATTAGGAAAATGCAAAAAGAGAAAAAACATCTTGCAATGGTTTTAGATGAGCATGGTGGAACTAGTGGGTTGGTTTCTTTTGAAGATGCGTTAGAAGAAATGGTTGGAGAAATTTATGACGAATCTGATATTGAAACAGATGAGTCGATTGAGAAAATTGAAGATAATAAATATTTAGTTGATGCTGAAATTTCATTAAATAGGTTATTTGAATTGCTAAAAGTTGAGCATTTGCCAGAGTCTGATTATAATTCTTTAGCTGGATATTTGTATGAAAACTCGAATGGGATGCCAGAGCCTGGGCAGGTGTTTACTTTTAATACCATTGATGAATGGGTTGATAAAAATGGAAACTATAATGAAAGGTCGATTAAAATAACTTTCAGATTAGTTGCCGTTGAAAATAGACGAATTAAAAAGGTTGAAGTTTCAATAAGTTAAAAAAGGGTGATGCCCTTTTTTTGTTTGATATGAGGTTTGATTTTGTGGTGAGTGGGCATTTTTATGCCTATTTTTTTATCAATTTTAAATTTGAGAAAAATTTTGAAAAATTTTAGCTAAATTGCAAATAATAAATTAATAAAAATGGCTTTATTTTACGTTTTTTTTATAAAACATAAAATTGTGAAATATTTTAAAACT
>JAZUCB010000042.1:0-1034 GCA_045638985.1 Clostridia bacterium | reverse complement strand
GTTAATATTTTCTAATTTTTCATTAGTTTGGAAAGTTTTATTGTATATTTTAGGTGCAACTATTTTTTGTGTGGGGCTTTGTTATTTATTGGCTTTACCTGTTATTAATTTATTAAATGTTACAGGTTGGTTTGATCTTTTAAGGTCTGCATATGAAGAGTTTATTCTTTCATATAGTTTAACTGGCTTTGTTCAAAACTTGGGTGAAGTTATTGAATCTTTTACTAGAATAATAGTTGCTAATATTGATAAAATTTGGTTAAGTATTGTTTTATTTTGCATTTCTTTAACTTTTATTTTCTCATTTGTTAGTGGTTTTTGTTTTATGCCAATGTGTGGGCTTTTGTATCACTCAATGAGTTCTAACACAAAAACTTCGTTTTTAGGGAATTGGGTTATTTATTTTAAAAAGAATTTGAAATATTCTCTTTTAAATATGTTTATTAATCTCCCTTTAAGATTACTTTGTTTATACTTGGTGGCAAAGATCATTGTTTGGTCTAATGTTTTAAGCGAAAATTTATTATTTTTGGTGCCTTCTGTTGCGTGTTTGGTATATGTTATTTTAAACTCTGCTAGAATAACTTTAACTTCTTGTTGGGTTCCTTCTCAGGTTGTTATGAATAATGGTGTTTTTTCTGCATTTGTTGATGGGGTTAAAACATCTAAAAGAAGATTGATAAATATTTATAGTAATGCAGTTGGATTACTTCTTTCTGTGGTTTTTATTAATATGTTTTCTTTAATTTGCACTTTTGGAATAGGGTTGATTATTTCAATTCCTTTTACTTGCGTTTGGTATGCAACATTTGGAATGACATCTTATTATTCAAGTTCAGGTTTAAAGTTTTATGTTGATTCATATAACATTATTTCTCCTAAAAAGCGAGAAATGTCGGAAAATGTTTCTTCATTGAAGTATTTTATATAAAATTTAAAAATGTTATTTTATTTATTTTAAAGTATTGCTTTTTGTGTGATGGTATGGTATATTAATCATACTTTAGTTACATTTTTTTGTGTTTTAAAATATT
>JAZUCB010000041.1:0-1096 GCA_045638985.1 Clostridia bacterium | reverse complement strand
AAATTTGAACATTAGCAAGTGGTGTTTCATTATTTTTAACATAACCAGAAACATTATAGGAACAATTAATCTCTAAATTTGTTGGATTACTAACAGTTGCATCAACAAAATTGTAATTTAATGCTTCAAATTTTATATTTGAAGTTCCAACGATTCCCCTAAGAATAAATTCTCCCTCTGCTGATGTTGTTGTTGATTCTTTACCACACGTTACTTTCACACCAGAAACCAACACATTACCCGTTTTAACAACTCCACTTATCATATACGTTGAATTAATAATAAAATCATTATAACCATCAACATTTAACTCTTCAAAACTATAACCTTCTTTTTCAAAGGTGAATTGGTTATAACCCTTTAAACTTACAAATATGAACATTCCATCTTCAGAAACAAATTCTTTATCGCCATATTTTATTAAAACATTGTTAATAGTTTGATCGCCAGAAACTATTTTACCACTTATTAAATAATTCGCAGAAAAGTCAACACTTGCTTGAGACATAGAATCGTTAACCAACGTGTTACCCTCAAAGGAATACCCTTCTTTTTCTAAAACTAAATCAACTTCTTCAGAAAGTGAATTAAATTGGTATTTTCCATTTTCGTCGGTATATGTAACATAATCTCCTGCTGTAACTTTAACCTTATAAACTGGAATGCCATCTGTTAGAACATAACCAGAAATTTTGTATGAATTATTAATAAAATCATATTTACCAAATGAGTTTATACCCGAATAACCCTTTTCAATAAAGTGCTTATTATACGGGTCTGAATCGCTTATGTATAATGAATACATTCCGTTTAAATCATTAAATTCATATTTACCATCTTTATCGGTGTATGCTGTTAAAACTGTTTGCATATCTTTCTGCAGTTTTAAACAAACTCCTGAAACAGCAACTTTATCAACTTTAACATAACCATATAAAGAATAATATCCTTGAACTTCTAATTCTTTGTTAGAACTAATAATTTGTTTTGAAAAATAATACCCTTCTTTTTCAAAAGTTAATTCAACACTTTCTTTAAAACCATTTAACTTTAATGTTCCATCTTTTGTTGTTGTTCCAACAATAGAGTTGTTAAT